>DBME01000429.1 GCA_002298155.1 Holophagaceae bacterium UBA706
GTCGTTCGCCTTCTCGGTCTGGACCCCGGCTTCAGCGGTCACCGTGGTCTGGATCTCGGCCGTCTGCTTCTTGGAGTCCTGCTTTCCGACCGCGACTTCGAACACCACGTAGGTCACCACGCCAAGCATCCCGATGAGCGCGATCCATTTGACCTTGCCGCCCTTCATGCTCTCGGGCTTGATCTCGACATCGTCATCCGCGAACTTCGGGTTGCTCATGACTCCACCACCTTCTTCACGGTGGGCTGTTCCTTCTGGGCCTTCTTGCGATCGTCGATGCCCCAGCTCTTGTTGGTGATCTTGATCTCCTTCTTGGGCTCCACACTGATCACGCCTTCGCGGAAGATCTTGCTCACGATGTAGATATTCGGGTCCCACACCGCCCGACCACCGTCGACCTCATTGCGGGTGCGGCCATCCGATCCAACTTCCCAAAAGGCAGGGCTCTGATTGCTGCTGGTCTCAAAGGCGATGTAGGTTACGTGGCCATCATCCCAAACCCGATTCACTTTGAAGTTATCCAGGGGGGCCGAGGCCTTGTAGTCGAAGCTGGCGTTCTTGAACGCACTGCTGAGGTACTCGCGGACCTGCTCGTCCGCGCGGGACTGGGCGGCGGCGGCTACTTCCCGGCGCCCCTGCTCACGGGCCAAGGCCTCGCGGCGAGCGGCTTCGGCGAGGGACATTCCCTCTTCATCCCCACCGTCATCGCCCCGGTCGACCTCAGCCACTGGGCGGCCGAGTTGCCGCTGCCCCTTGCCGATGTTGGTCGCGCCAGGCTTCAGACCCACCTCGGCCATCTTCTGCTTCATCCAAGCGGGAGGCATCACGTCCAGGAGGACCATGAATTCCTTGTTCGCTTCGACGGTACTCGCCTCGAACATATACCGGTTTCCACTTCGGGTGAGCACCTTCACGGTGGTACGGCCGTTCGGGTAGAGGGGCTTCACGCTCACCTCGTTCCCGCCCTTGATCCAGTAGACCTCCCAGGTGTCATCGTCAGCGGCGTTGGCCACGGTGACCTTCTCGCCCGGGGGGAGGGTGATCGAGACCTGGTGCCGCATCTTAGCCCAGAGGGGCATCACCACGCGGGGATCGTAGATGACCTCGTAGGAGCCCTTGGCCCGGCGGAGTAAGCGCGGAAGCAGCTTGGCATCGCCGTCGACGACGTCGATCNNNGTGCGAGCTTGGGGCGTCGGCGAAGAGGCTTGAACCGAGGAGCAGAACCGCAAGTGCGGCAAAAACCTTGGAGCGCGCGGCGGTCCACACGGCAGCCAGGGCGGAGTAGGTCTTGGTCATCGAATACCTCCATTCGATTTCGTATTAGAGCCCGTGGGCAGCGGCTTGGGTGTGGTCTCGGGGACGGGAGCAGGAGAAGGCTTGAGGACAGGGCCGCCGGTGTCACCGTTCGGCGGAACCGGCCAGGCGCCAGTTGGCGCGAGCGCCGTGCCCTGGGGCCCAGGCTCAGGCCCGGCGTTCTCGGCACGATCGGCGATGACGCCAGCTGACTCTTCCTCGACCTGGTACTTGTCAACGCGGAGCATGATCCGGTTGTTGTAGACGAACAGTTTCTGGGAGAGCAGGTCCTTCCCGGGGACCGTAGACCCGCCGTAGACGCAGTGATAGCGGACGCGGTAAGCCCGCTTCTTCTCCGGCACCAGAGAACCGTTCGCGTAGGTCCGGGAGTAGAAGAGGACTTCGGCCACGACCCTGTAGCTGTCGTTGAGCCGGGTGGGAGCGGTCACCCACTGGATGTTCCGCAGTTCAATTTCCCGGGTCTTCCCATCCCGCACGAGGGCAATCTTCTCAGCAGAGGAGCCCAGGATGCGGTCGTCCTGCCCTTCGCGGGTCCGCTGCATAAGCGCGTCCCCGATGAAGGGGTAGTCGGTCAGGTGGCCCTCATTCTTGCCGATGGTATCGGCCAGCACGTCGAACTGGAGCTTGGCGATCTCCCAGAGGCCCGCCTTGACGTCCTGCTCTCGCGGAGGCGGTGCTTCGTCTGGGGCCCAGGCTTCAACCAGCGTACCGGTCCCGGCCGGATCCATGTAGACCATGGTCGGCTTAGTGAGATTCTTTTTGGCCCAATTCAGCCAACCGCGACTGGTGCAGTTCGACTGGAAGGCGACGAACAGCGCGCCAAGCGCGACGTAGAGATGGAGACGGCTTTTAACGCTCGCATCCGTCCGCGGCCCGACGACCCAGCGGCGCATCATATCGAACGGAGTGGCCCGCTTTTCGGGGTCCCGTTGCAAATCAGCCACAGTCGGCCTCGAAGGCTGGTTGGCAGCTCCCATGGTGTTCCTCCTGATACCTTTTCGGCGTGTCCTATGTTTTAGGGATTAAAACTTCCAGTTAGCGAACCCTGGGCAACAACTCCTGCGCTCTTGCATACATCAATGATGAACTCCGTCATCATCCCCACCGCGAAGGCTGCAAGCCCAGCGCCACAGGAGATCTTGAAGAGCTCCAGGGACCCGTTCTTGCCGAGGGCCCCGGCCTTGACGATCAGCATGTTGACCGTCGCCACCATCCCGTAGGTCGACTGGGCGACTGTCATACCCACCGTGTTCAAGACGAAGTGAATACCGAAAGTCGCGATGATCACGCTCAGCAGGAACCGGAAGAACGTGTAGGCGAACTGCTCCGTCTTCTGGAATAGGATCAGAAAAACAAAGAATGAGCTGAAGATCGTGGCGATGGAAAGCCCGAGGTTGATCATGATGCTGACCTTGGCCCCGAACTGGATCAGCCCGATGGCCGCCTTCAGCGTAGAGAGGGCACCAGCGCCGATCCCGAGGATCGCCGGGGCGATGCTGATGTAGAAGCCGATGGAACCGATCAGTTCGGTGATCCCCTTGACCGCCGCCACCCCGGCGTCCACCGTGTCCATCTTCCCTGCTTCCTCGTTCTCCTTTGAAACCTCCATGAGGGCCCTGGCGATGTCCTCACCGCGGACGATGACGTTCCCCGTCCTTTCATCCACCACCTTCTGGATGTTGTTCGGATCGAGCTTGCTCCAGTCGGAGACATGCCCGCCATCCTTGGTCACGATCGACCCGCGAGCACCGTTATAGGTGGTTCCGGACTCCATGTTGTAGCCGACGAGCAATTTGTTCATGGCGCGCTTAAACATCTCGGCGTTATAGATCTGGCCCTGCTTCTTCTCCAGAAAGTTCCGGGCCTGGCCGACGAGATTGTCAACCTCACCCTCCACGAGGTCCTGGGATTGCACGACCTTGGCCAAGGCGGCTTCGGCAGCGCGCTTCGCACGGGGATTAGGAGCGTCCTCTACTTCCTTCTGGTACCGAGCCACTAGCGCCGCTGCTTCATTCTTGGCATCGCGGATTTCGTGTGTTTTAGCTATGTCGAGGCCGACCTTGGCCAGCATGTCAGGGGACATGGCGGTTGGATCGTTCCCCTTATGAAGGGTGTAGCGATCCAGCACCATGATCTTGTTCAGGAGTGCGTCGCCCACACCAGCCACTTCCATGGCCACCGACTGGGAAGCGGACCACACGCTGAAATTCATCGCGATGGTCCGCGCCATCAGAGGCAACGCCGGAGCGGCCACGATCAGCGGGAGCAGAAAGAGGCGTCCGCCCAGATAGATCGCGGCATCCTTCATCGTGTTGATCTTCTCGGATGATTCGCTCACCTTGTTGTGCTTCACGATGTGGACGTAGAAGAGCAACGTGATGAAGACCAGGCTCAGGATCGTGAAAAGGAAGGACGCGGCGGTGAGGGATGAGGAGTTGTAGACCCACCCCTTCGCGGCCAGGGGCCCGAAGATCTTGGCAATTACTGCAACGACGGTTCGAATCGGCCCAATCGGTCCCACCCATCACCCCCTGATCGTGAACATGCTTTTGAGAAACGCCTGGTAGTCCGCGTCGGCCTTCGCCCGGGCATCTGCATCGTCGGGCATCATGATGTCCGCCACATTCGATGAGCCGAAAGCGCGCTTGATCGCCTTGGCATAGGTCTCGAACGTCTTCGTGACGATATAGGCCGGGAGGCCGCCACCGGAGATCCTGGAATTCCCGCTCTTGTCCGTCGTGAACACGTAGGTGTTCATGTACTTGTCCACGACCGTATCGAGCTTCTCGACGGCACCCTTTGAGATGGCCATGGCGTCGCGGGTCTCGTCGGCGCGGATCTTCGCGAGGTCTGAGTCCATCTGGGCCTTGACGTCCTTGATGCGCCGCAGGCTAGTGGAGAGCCCGATGCCATCCCCGTCGATGTAACGGGTCAGCAGACTCCTACCCAGGTCGTCCTGGAGGCCGTCGAAGGCCTTCCCAGCGTTCTCAATCCCCTCCAGCTCCCGAATGCGGGCCAAGGCACCTTCCATTCGCGCACGCGCCGTGTTCACAGCGGTGTCCCTGGACTCCTTGAAAGCTTGGTACTGCTTCCACGCCTGGTCGTTCATCTGCAGGGAGGTCAGTTCCTCGAAATCGCCGCTCTTCTTGAACTCAAGTCCGTAGTCCTGTAAGAGCTTCTGCCGCTGCTTCTGGAAGTTCTGCTCGGCCGCACTCTGGTCGGCCTGGGCGCTTTCGATGGTCCGCAAGGCCTCCATAGCGGTCTGCGTGCCACCGTGGGCAGCCTTCAGCACCTTGAACGCCTGGTACATCTGGTCCAGGCGATTCCGCCGGTCAGCAACCATCCCATCCAGGAAAGCACGCCGCCTGGAGGNNGGCGCTTGGTCGCCCAGAACTCGGCAGTGGTGTCAGTCTCCGGAGGATCCAAGCCCAGCGCATCGTATTCGAGTTGGCGCTCAGTCCGCTGACGCTCCTCCTCCTGCTGCATCTGGCGCCGGACCATGTCGGTCGTGGATTCGAAGTTGGCGAAGATGGCCATGGCATCCTGGTTCATGGCCGCCTTGGCTTCGCGTTCCTGCTGAAGGGTGTACTGCCAGTTCTGAATCGTCGAGAGCATGCCGTTGTAGAACGCCGTGATCTTGCCCATGCGCTCCGCGGGTCCGAGCGCACGATAGGCCTCTGCCATGGGATGTCCGGTCGCATCAACGAACTGGGTCGCCTCAGCAGCATCGAAATCGATGTTCGAGAGTTGGTTCGCGATCTGGGACAGGTCGATCTTCAGGTTCGGCTTGAACTTGGCCCAGTCCTGGAACGTGGAGGCGGCGCCGCCTTGCTTGTATGTGAACCGCAGGGCCAGGCTCTTCTGGACGGTGCCGGTCTGCTGCTGGCCTTTCTCATCGACGTAGGTGTAGGTCTGGGGCGGCGTCTTGTCCTGGTCGCCATACATGAAACCGTCGGCGAGTGGCACGATGGGCAGGATGTCCACCACGTTGATGTTGCTCATGAGATTGAAGTTCGCGATGGCTTCGTACTGGGCCTTCGCGAGCTTGATCGTGCGGTAGACCTGCAGCAGGTCCGTGAGGAACCGCGCGTTGTCCTTCCCTTCCTTCCAGAGCNNCAGCTTCTGCGTCTGGAGGTTCGCCGCGTCGATCACCGCCATCTGCGAGGGGCTCACAACGCCACTCGCCAGGAAGATCGAGAAGACGACGACCGCGCGCTTCCGCATGGTCCGTCCGACCACCCTCATGGGGCGACCGAGCCAGGCCGTGGAGATGCCCATGCGGCGCTCGGTCATCTCCAGGTGTTCGAGAACCCCTGACCAGAATCTTCGGATCATGACCAGTCTCCTCTCATGACACGTTCCTGCACGTCAGACCAGGTGGTGCGCCGCGCACACACGTCCTTCATCGCTTTCTCGAAGGCCAGGGTCTTCTCGTGGAATCCGCCGGGCAGCTTGTCGAGCATGAGGTTCTTGATGCGGGCCGGTTCCGCGCCGCTCTCGCTGAGCGCNNGCCGCTGGATCCAAGGCACGCCACCGGCGATCACGCAGTGCTCGAAGTAGGGGGCCCCCACGCGAATGTCACTGGCGGCGCGGATCACAGACTCGGTGGCGCCGAACTTCTCCAGTTCCACGAGGCCCTTATCGGACATGCCGAGCACCACCCAGGTGCCGGTGTTCTTCCGGATGTTGTCGGCCAGGCTGGGGCGCCAGTTGTTGAGGTGTGTCGGAAACTGGGAGCAGATCACGAAGCCGCTCCCCAGCTTGCGGAACTGGGTGTAGCCGTCATCGCAGACGCGGCCGAGGATGTTCGCAGCCGCGCGGCGCTTCGCGTCGTCCACGGTGATGTCGAGGAAGGCGTTGGCCTCGTCGAGCCAGATGGAGTGCGGATGCTTGCCGTCCACGCGACGCCGGATCTTCTGGATGATGGCCGCNNCTGGAGGCATTCGGCCCGGGGATTGATCGGCAGCACGGGGAAGTAGTAGTCCACATAGCGCCGGTCGCTCTCGTTCTTCACGGGCGGGAAGACCCACCACATGCTGCCGGGGTTGTCCAGGTCGCTCCGGAACTCATTGAGGTCCTGCGCCAGGCGGCGGCCCACGTCCGAGACGTAGCCGAGCTTCTTGGCGAACAGGTTGAGGCTCCGAACCGCAGGCTGGCCGACCCCGACCTCATCGTCCGAGAGG
>DBME01000366.1 GCA_002298155.1 Holophagaceae bacterium UBA706
ATGACCAGCTTTATGGCAGGTTCAGATGGCTTCTACGGGTAAACGGATCATGCGGTGGACCTGGGGCGGGCCCGGTCTTGAAGGGTGGGAACAATAAGTCTCTTTCTCGGCTTGCCCAGGGGGGATCAATTTCCCCTGCTTGGCGTTTCCAGTGGGGGCGTGGCGGATCCTGCCCAAAACCAACCCCACGGATTGCGGCAGGATGGTTAAAATCCCCCATGTATTCCCTGCCGTTTTCCTAGGTGTGCCGGAAACTCTGGAGAGCTCACCTTTTAACCATTTCATTCGTTGGGAAGAGAATGAAAAGCTGTTCGCTTGACGATTGAACATTCCCAGCCGAACAGGCTGCCGATCAACTTCTGCTTCCGCCATTTTAAGGAGAGTGCCAATGGACTCCACGTGGCTTCAAGTTGTAGCACTGAGCCTTGTGGTGTCACCAGTAATGGGAGGGAGTGCTCCTGAGGATTTGGTTTTTCAGAGCCGGGCGGGGATGGAAGAATGGGCAAAAAAAGAACTGGGTTCTCCTGACTTCTACACGTTTATTAATAAAAAAAAGGAGTTAATTGTCATTATTGGGTGCGGAACATTTGGCTATCGTTCGAATTGCTTTTATGTATTTTCAAAATTGAATTTAAGTGATGCTCCTTATCGAATGGAACTTTACCATCCTTCTGTATACGCTGCAATAGAAGTACATGAGGAGAGGGACTCTATTATTCTGAAAATTCCCCATGGACCTAAAATATTAGAAATTCCATGGGAAGGGATTGCCATCGAACTTCAATATCAAGAACCCAAGTGATGCCCGGCATTCTCCAGTCGGATTTGAGTCTTGAAAATTTGAGATTCTGAAGGGAGATCCATCAAGTGAAAGCCATTTGGATTTTTCTTGAATTGGGTCGAATATAATGCGGATTGCCTTTTGTAGACGCATAACTAGCAATAATGTTGTTACAATTGATGTCATGAAAGGAGGGCGCACGGCCATGCGAAATTTGGTTTCCGGTGTATTTGCATATGTTGGATTGCTGTCTGGAAGTGTCATGTGTTATCTGTGGCCCCAGGGCGCAGCGCCAGTTGTTCCAAGTCCTGTGGTGGAAAGGGCAGCACAAAATGCTATCGATTCGGGGGCGCAATCAAATTTTCAAGGACTCCTTAGGGCATTGAGCGGGGATCGAAATGCCTCCGGCGACTTGGTGCTGGGAATAATTGGTCAAGAGAGCGTTCCTTCAATTTATTACGATCTCCTTTGTTCACAAAATGGGTTTGGGGGAGCATGGTTGGCTCGCAATTTATTCTGGTCAGGTAATGTCTTCAATAAAATTCGTGCCACATTTTGGGTAAAGGGAATGAATCAAAAAGACATTATTAATGTATTTTGGCCTAGGTTTATTGGGGCGGAATTACGTCAAGATGTTCAGAATGGCAATTGGATTAGTGTTAACTCCAAAGATGATCAAGAGAGGCTAATCGCTCTTGAAGTAAACAAATTGGGGTTCATTAAGGAAGAATCTTCCTTGCTGGGACAGCACGCAAGAAGTGCCCTTTGTGGCTCCATTGAAAGCGCACGATTAATTTGGAAATACTACTATAGTGACCTATTACTAAATCCACCGATTCTGTTCAAGCTTGGGACCGACTGGATTGCTATGTTTTCAATTGAGTTGCAAGGCTTTCCTGGCGCAAGTTGCTATAATAAATATATGTACTGGTTGATTGTTGCCGCTGAAAATGGTGATCCTGAATCCCAATGGCAACTCTCGCGATGTTTTTACCGCGGTGAACCAGGATCTAATGCAAGGAGCCTTTACTGGGCCAAAAAGGCACAGGAGGGGGGCTTTCGACCTCCCGCGGGATGAAATATACAAACAGGTTCCCTTGCTGCTTTGATTAAATGGATGGGTAAGGCGCGCACTTCTCCTGAGTTATTGAATCGGTAGTAAGAACTGGGACAGTTGGTAGCATAGCGCGCCTTTACAGGGACCCGGCCCAAGGGGCCTGATGGGCCGCGGCCATGCGCGCGGGACATGGAGAGCCTTGATGACGAAGGTCGCTGGCATCTTCAGTTTCCTTAACGGGGTCGAATCTCATTTAGGCTGTTCCCCTATGGGCAGGATGGTTCCACAAGGCCTATTCGAGCCGCTTGAAGGGTCTCCCACGGACCTTTGTGTGCCGGCGCCCACTCGCTGAAGTGCGAGACCCTGTCTGCTATACCGCCCGCCCTTGATTCCACGCCCCACCTCGGCCATCCTCCAGTCATGCTTCTGACCAGCCTGGAGATCGTGAACTTCCGCGGCATCGCGCGCCTGCGTCTGCAGGTGGAGGCGGATGCCACTGTCCTCTTCGGCGAGAACGCCTGGGGCAAGACGAGCCTGGTGGAGGCCCTGCAGAGCACGCTGGGGACCCGGCCGCTCACAGAGGAGGATTTCCACCGGCTCGCCAACGACCGCACCACCATCGCCAAGCGCATGAGCATCACGCTGGGCTTCCAGGGACAGCCCTCCCCGGAACTGGAACCGGCCGCCTGGCGGGACAAGGCCGGCGAATGGCGGCTGGTGCTCCAGTGGTCCGGGCGCCGCCCGGACCGCAGCCGGGCCAAGGTCCGCACCGTCTTCCTGGACGCCCACGGGCGGGAGATCCTCCTCCCGGAGGGGCAGGGGGACCTGCTCGCGGAGAAGGTGCGGCGGAACCATCCGCTGTTCGTCTTTCGGGAACTGCGCCTGGCGGACGGGATCCTGGCCCCGGCCCTGGCCACGGGACAGGACATGCACGAGGACCCCGAGAAGGCCGTGGGGCGCGTTTTCGAGCGGCTCCTCTCCGTGCCCCACCAGGTGCATCCCAGTGAACTGGCCCGGGGCCTGGAGGCCCTGAAACGCGTGGCCGTGCGCCGTCCGGAACTCTTCCAGGCCCTCCAGCCCCCCGGTGAGGGCAACCACCGCCGCGCCGCGGACATGGCCGAAGCGCCCCTGGGCTTCCAGGACGGCAATTCCCTGGCGGACCTGGCCCAGCACGCCGGCGCCGGCATGCGGCAGGTGGTGCTCCTGACCCTGGTGGGAGCCATGCTCCAGGCGGAGGCGGGGGCCTCCCTGGGCGCGGGGGCGCAGCCCATCCTGGTCCTGGAGGACCCGGAGACGCACCTGCACCCCATCCAGCTGGCCACGGCCATGAACCTGGTGTCCCAGCTTTCCGTGCAGAAGCTCATCACCAGCGCCAACGGCGGGCTCATGGCGGGCTTCCCCCTGCGCGCCCTGCGCCGCCTCGTGCGCCGCAACACCGACACCGCCGTCTTCCCGGACCCCGACGAGCCCGCCCTGAGCCCCGTGGAGATGCGCCGGGTGGCCTTCCACGTGCGCACCCACAACGCGGACAGTCTCTTCGCGAGGGTCTGGCTCCTGGTGGAGGGGGAGACCGAAGCCTGGCTCCTGCCCGAGCTGGCGCGGGTCTGGGGTCTCAACTTCCCCCTGGAGGGCATCCACTGCGTGCCCTTCGCCCAGGCCGGCCTGGCTCCCCTCCTGGCCTTCGCGGACCGCTTCGGCATCCCCTGGCACCTCATCGCCGACGGCGACGAGGCCGGCCGCCACTATGTCGCCAAGACCCGCAAGCTCCTCCACAAGCGCCCCGAGGCCCGGCACATCACCGCCCTGCCGGACCTGGACCTGGAGCACTTCCTCTGGCGGGAGGGCTACGAAGGGGTCTTCCGCAAGGCCGCGGGCGCCATCGACCCCCAGGCCTCCGTGTCCGACGTGATCCACCAGGCCCTTCGCGCCGCTTCCAAGCCCGGCATGGCCCTGGAGGTGGCGGAGGAGGCCGGCCGGAGGGGACCGGGGCATGTTCCGGCCCGCCTGGGCCAGCTGTTCGCGATCCTCCGGGACAAGGCCAAACCGGCGGGGGATGGGGCCGTGAACGCGCCCGGTCCGGGCGATCCCCTCCCGGCGGCCGCCGGGAAGATTGTCTCGAATCGGACAATGCCATTGAAAAAGTCCTGAATTGGACTTAACCTGGGCGAAGGAGGGTTGCATGCCGACCCTGAAGCCCCGCACCTCGGAAACCCGACCCCCCGCACCGGACGACCTGGCCGGCGCCGGGCTGCGGGCGTTCTTCAACATCGCCAAGGTCTGGAACCTCACCGAGGCCCAGCAGCTGCGCCTCCTGGGCCTCACCGGCCGCAGCACCCTCTTCGCCTGGAAGAGCAAGGCCGCCGCGGGCCCCGTGAAGCTCGGCCCGGACACCCTGGAACGCCTCGGAAACCTGGTGGGCATCTGGAAGGCCCTGGGCATCCTGTTCTCCGAGGACGCCATCGCCGACGCCTGGATCCACCGGCCCAACGACAACTTCCCCTTCCTGGGCGAAACGCCCCTCTCCCTGATGCTCTTCTCGCTGGAAGGGCTGGCGCAGGTGCGCCGGCACCTGGACGCCCGGCGCGGCGGCTGGGGATGAGGTTCCGGCATGTGGATCTGACCGGAGGGGCGGCCTGGCGGCTCATCCCCACCCGGGTGCCCAGCGCCGACCTCCTGGCGCGGGTGGCGGACCCCTCCGACTACGACCTGCTCAACGCTCTGGAAGCCCGCACCAACCGCCGCATCCAGGCCTTCGGCCACGCCAACGCCTACGTGGCGGCGGCCTTCGCCTACAGCCTGGGGGGCACCCCCAGCCGCTTCAACGACGGAACCTGGGGCACCATCTACGTGGCCCTGGAGCCGGAGACGGCCCTGGAGGAGGTGCGCTCCTGGCAGGCCCGGTACCTCACCGGCGACCGCGCCCCCGCGACCCGCCTGGATTTCCGCATGCTGCTGGGCACCCTGGAGGGGAGCTTCCTGGACATCCGCCGCGCGGATCTGCCGGCGGTGTACGCCCCGGACGACTACGGCCCCAGCCAGGCTTTCGCCCGGGAGCACCGGGAGACGGAGCGGGGCTTGGCCTACGCCAGCGTGAGGCGGTCAGGTGGCAGCTGCGTGGTGGGCTTCAAGCCGGAAACCGTGCGGGACCTCCGGCATCACCACCAGGTGGTGATGAGCTGGGACGGTACCAAACTGGAGATCTAGCGGCCCTGGTTCTCGGCCTTCCAGGTCATCGCCATATGGATGCGGCTGTAGCCGCTGGGGTGGTCGAAGAACAGCCACTCCTCCACGGGACCGGGGTGCATCTTGCGGTAGTCGGAGAGGTGGACGGCGGCCTGGGCGAAGCCATCCGGCTGNNGAGCCCGAAGATGTCCGCTTCCGCTTCCGCCGTGCGGGTCTGGTTGTTCATGACCGGCGTGAGCACCAGGCCGATCACCGAGAAGACCAGGATCACCAGGGGCAGGACGGCGGCGTCGCCGATGTCCCGGATCCTCCACCGCGCCCCCCAGCGGGCCAGGGCCTTCCCCAGGGCCCAGGACAGGAAGGCGAAGGAGGCCACGACGATCACCAGGAACTGCAGGAGCATCTTGTAGACGTGGTTCAGGACGTAGTGCCCCATCTCGTGGCCCATGACGGCCTGGATCTCCTCGAGCGCGCCCCGGCGCAGGAGGTTGTCGTTGAGCGTGATGCGCATGGTGCTGCCCAGGCCGCTCACGTTGGCGCTGATGCGCGTGGTCTGGCGCGAGGCGTCGATCTGGTAGACGTCGCGGGCGGGGATGCCGTTGGCCCGGGCCAGGGAGAGGATGGGTCCGGTCACCCGCGCGTCCTGGATGGGCGTCACCTTGTTGAAGATGGGCACCAGGTACACCGGCCCGATCATCATCGCCACCACCAGGAAGGCCAGGGTCACCAGGCTGCCCCAGATCCACCAGGACCGCCGCAGCCGGCGCACCACCCCGAAGAGCGCCGTCACCACCAGCCCGCCCAGGAGCAGGGACAGCAGCAGGCCCTTGGCCTGGTCCCCCAGCCAG
The DNA here is from genome assembly GCA_002298155.1 of Holophagaceae bacterium UBA706. Taxonomy (GTDB): domain Bacteria; phylum Acidobacteriota; class Holophagae; order Holophagales; family Holophagaceae; genus Mesoterricola. The sequence continues at coordinate 5,870 of DBME01000366.1, forward strand.
GCGCCGAGGGTCTGGGTGGCGAGGCCGTAGGCGCGTTCCCGGAAGAAGCCCTCGTACAGGGCCAGGGGCGCGCCCAGCACCGCCGTGGCGAGCACGTACTGGCACCAGTACAGGAAGGTCCGCACCGGGCTGAACCGGCTGAGGCGCTCTGCGAAATCACGCATGCGCGCGGACCACCCCGTGGCCAGCAGCAGGATCGCCACGGCCGCGCCGTAGAGGAAATCCCACAGGATGAGCCAGTAGCCGCCCTCGAAATAGGCGTCGGAACGCGCCTTGGCCTGGGGCGGGATGGTGTCCAGCCAGGCCCTGGTGGCGGCGTCCACCTGGAAGGCCGGCCCTGCCTGGGCGGCGGCGGGGATCACCAGCACCGGCGCCGCCGGCGCGGGGGGCGCGGTCTCCTGGGCGCCCAGCATGGCGGCCGAGGCCAGGGCGAGGGAGATGAACAGGCCTTTCGTCAGGGCTGCCATGGGGACCTTTCGATGGGGGGACCAGATGTCCATCCTAGCGTCCGGTGCTAGACTTCGCTGAACCTCTTTCCGCCGGGGTCCCTGGTCCCCGGCTTCCCCGAGGAGTCTTGATGACCCTGGAAA
>DBME01000282.1 GCA_002298155.1 Holophagaceae bacterium UBA706
AGCGCGGCGTTGTGGTAGACCTCTTGCACGTCGTCCAGGTCCTCGATCACGTCCAGGAGCTTCTGCATGCGGGCGGCGTCGTCGCCCGTGAGTTCGATGGTGTTTTCGGCGCGCATGGTCACCCCGGCCACCTCGGGCACCAGGCCCGCGGCCTCCAGGGCGTTCTTCACGGCCTCGAAGTCGGCCGGGGCCGTGAGCACCTCGATGGCGCCGTCGTCGTCGGTCACCACGTCCTCGGCGCCGGCGTCCAGCGCCACTTCCATGACCTTGTCCTCGGAGACCTCGGCATCGACCACGATCTGGCCCTGCTTGGTGAACATGTAGGACACGGAGTTGGCCGCGCCCAGTTCGTTGCCGAACTTGGAGAAGTAGCTGCGGATCTCGGGGGTCGTGCGGTTCTTGTTGTCGGTCAGGGCTTCCACGATGATGGCCGCGCCGCCGGGGCCGTAGCCCTCGTAGAGCACTTCCTCGTAGTTGACGCCTTCCAGCTCGCCGGTGCCCTTCTTGATGGCGCGCTCCCAGTTGTCCTTGGGCATGTTGTTGGCCTTGGCCAGGTCCACCGCCAGGCGTAGCCGGGGGTTGGCGGCCACGTCCCCGCCACCCAGACGGGCGGCGACCGTGATTTCCTTGAGGACGCGGGTGAAGACCTTGCCGCGCTTGGCGTCAGCGGCACCCTTTTTGTGTTTGATCGTGGACCATTTGCTGTGGCCGGACATGCGTGACTCCGAAAAATGTAAAAATCAACCCCTGAGCGCGCGCTTGGAGATCCGGGCGAAGGGCGGGGGCTCCTGCCGAATGACCGGGCGCTCAAGCATGAACTGATACCACTGTTCACCGTAAAGCTTCATCTTCATGGGCTTGTTGTTCTGGAGGCAGCTGCGGTTGGCGAGAAGCCGCTCGTCGCCCTTGCAGATCTCGATGCCCTTGTTGAGGACGTCGATGGCTGCGGTGCGGTCCTTCATCTCGTTGAGGATCCAGGCGTACACCGCGTACAGGAGGCTTTCCTTCTTGCCGGCCTTCAGGGCCAGCTGGAAGGTCTGCCGGGCCAGCTTCTTCTCGCCGCGCTTCCACTGGAGGATGCCCAGCATGGCCTTGGCGATGTAGTGCTGGTAGCTGGCGGACTTCAGGAGGGGTTCGGCCTCGTCGTGCTTCTTGCGCACGTACTGGACCACGCCGATCTGGCCGTCGATGGAGCCCTTGATCATGAACTGCCAGGGGGCGAGGGCGTAGCCTTCCTTCATGACCAGGATGGCGGGGTCGAACTGCTGCTTCTTCATCAGTTCGCCGGCGCGGAAGAAAATGGCTTCCAGCTTGTTCTGGGTGACCCGGGACCGCCAGATGAACATGGCGATGCCGCTGATGAGGCCCAGGATGATCCCGATCCACGGCCGCGTCAGGTAGCCGAAGAGGAGGCTCGCGCCGATGGCGGTGCCAAGGCCCATTAAAAGATTCAACACAGGGGCTCCGATCGAAGGCCGCAAAACGGCCGAACGCCTATCTTACAAGGAAAACAGCCCCTCTTCCAGACTCGGTTTCAGCCCAGGACCCCGGAACGGAGCGCCGGACGCTTGCGGCGCACGGTGCGCTTGGGTGCCACGGCGGCCTCGGGGGTCTTGCGGGGGCGGCCGGGGGAGCGCTTCGGCTTCTCGGCGACCTTGCGGGCGGCCTTCTCGGTCTTGCGGGCGGGCTTGGCCTTCTTGGCGGCTTCCTTGCGGACCAGGGCGTGGGCCGCCCGGCCGGTAACCACCACGCGGGTGCCGTCCTTGAGCTTCTTGACCTTGCTGCCGGGCTTGCGACCGCGCTTCATGGCCATGGGCAGGGGCTCGGCCTCGAGGAACTCGCGCTCGAGCTCGCTCTGCAGGGCCAGCATCTCGCCGTTGTCCGTCTCGTGGTCATGGCCGCAGAGGTGCAGGAACCCGTGGATGACGAGGGTCTCGACCTCGCGCCGGCGGCTGACGCCGAGCTTCTTGGCCATCTTTTCGGCCATGGGGAGGCTGATGACAAGGTCGCCAAGGTGCTGGAAGGCGCCTTTTTCCGGATTTGCGGGGAAGCTCAGGATATCCGTCGTCTGATTGATATCACGATGCTCCCGATTGAGCTTTCGCATGGCCCGATCATCCAGATAGGAAATGGAAATTCCCTCGGCTTTCGGGGCCAGCCGGTCACGGAGCTTCAGGATTAGATCGCCAAGCGACCTCTCCCCGGGACCTCTGAGTTTGCTGCGACTGGACCAATCAATTTTAAAGGGTTTCTGCGCTGCGCCCATATGGTCCTCGCTCAAAGAGAGTCATCAAGATATGCCCAGTATTTGAGCCATGAAAACGATTGTCAATAGCGGCTCTGATTTTAACAATTTAAATCCAAGATGTTGGGAACCAAATGCCTTATTTGAGCACCGCAATAAAATAATGTTGGTGCATGTATTTTCCCGATCCCGGATGGGCTAACCCGTTCATTTTGGCTAAATTCATCAATTCGCCAAGCGCTGTGCGTGTATTTTGGATAAATGGACCCACTACTCCCCGCCAAACTCAAGGAACCCGTCTCCCGCTACCTTGTCCTCCTGGACCGGTGGAGCCGGACCCACGCCCTGACCTCCCTGGAACGGGAGGAACGCTTCGAGGAGCTGATCCTGGACTCCACCGTGCTCCTGCCCTTCCTGAAGGACGTGCCCGCCGGGGGCGCGGTGGCCGACTTCGGGACCGGCATGGGGGTTCCGGCCGTGGTGCTGGCCCTGGCGCGCCCCGACCTGACCATCTATGCCCTGGACAAGGCCACCAAGAAGATCGCCTTCGTGAAGCAGGCCGCCATGGAGCTCGGGCTGGCCAACCTGCGCCCCCTGGCCGGCAGGGCCGAGGACCTTGCCCCCCTGGGGGCCCAGGTGGGCGTCGCCAAGGCGGTGGGCCCCCTGGACCTCCTCATGGGCTGGTGGGACCGGCACGGCGAGCCTGGCGCCACCTTCCTGGCCCTCAAGGGGGCCCAGGTCGAGGTGCCGGCCGGTGTCTCCGTGGAGCGGCACGCCTACCGCCTGCCCACCCGGGGGGAGCGGTGCATGGTGGTGATGCGCAGGGTCTGACGGCCCCTCCGGAACGCAGGAA
>DBME01000411.1 GCA_002298155.1 Holophagaceae bacterium UBA706
CTGGTAGCCGGCGGTCACGCCGAAGTGGTCGCCGCCTGCGCCCAGGGCCGCGCTCCACCGGGCGGTGCCCTTGTCGGCGCGGGCCAGGCGCGCGTCGCCGTGGACGCCCTCATCGGCCTTGTGGGTGGTGATGGCGATCACGCCCACCACGGCATTGGCGCCGTAGAGCGTGGAGCTGGGGCCGCGCACCACCTCGATGCNNGGTGATGATGTTGATCACCCCGCCCATGGCGTCGGAACCATACAGCGACGACATCGGCCCGCGCACCACCTCGATGCGCTCGATGACGTCGATGGTCACCGGCAGGTTGCTGATGTCGATGCTGGAGGCGAAGGCGTTGTACTGGGGCACGCCGTCGATGAGGATCTGGACGGTCCGGGGCTGGCCCTGCTGCATGACGCCGCGCATGCCCACCACGGTGAACCCGTTGTCCTGTTCGAGGACGTCGACGCCGGTCATGAGCTTGAGGGCGTCCTGGATGCGGAAGATGCCCATCTGCCGGATCTCGTCGCCGGTGAGCACCTCGATGGCCTGGGGGGAATCGAACAGCTTCTGCTCACGCTTGGATGCGCCCTGGATGGGAGTGTTGAGAAGTGCAAGAAGCTCCTCCTCCGCGGACATCGCTGGGGCGGGTTTTTCCTGGGCCGTGGCGGCCACCGAAATCCCGACGAACACGGCGATCAAGGTGGAAAGATTTCGCATTGTTCCTCCCGGAACGGAATAAACGGTTGTCAAGCTACCCGCCCTGGATGAAGTGCACCGGGAGGGCTTGTAATTAAAGATATCCCTATCACGAAAATGTGATGGCCAAATTTTCAGAACTTCCACGAGGCTGCAGGGTAGACATGGGGGCGGGCTCATAAGGCATGTATCAGGCTGGTAAAAAGGCTGTAATTTTTCCTTTATGGCGCTGGGGGCCGAGGAATAGGGGATGCATTCACGTGATGTTTAAAGGGGCGAACTTTAGTTCTATAAATCGCCATTACTGACCGGCAGTCAGTTACGACGACTTGGAAACATTGGCCTTCCGTTTGGGGATCGGCACCTTGAAACCGCACCGTAAGAACCTGCCTCGGATTTCACGGGGCACGGAGGCGGGGCGGTGGGTGCTGCCCGGGGACTCGGCCGGGTTCTGGCGGCCCGCATGGGCGGGCGATGTTGCGGTGGCTCCTTCCCTGGGAAGGCTGGCGTGGTGAATCCTGTTCGCATAAATGCCTCAAATACAACAAATACTAAAACATAAGTTTGTCCATGATTAAACTTGACAAATAGGGATCTGGCCATGATCCTGTAATCCAAGGGAACGACCTCCCTTCCTTCGGAGATGACCATGACCTGTCCGTGTCGCAGCTGATGCTTCCGGGGCCCGATGGCCCCAGGGAAACAGGCGGTTTCGACACGGAGGACGGTGACCATGGGCAGGGCGGAGGTTAGGTGGATCCATTTCGAGGGCGCGGCCCGGGCGAGGGTCCGGTGACGCCCGCCCCTTTCGTCCCCGACGCGCTGTCGGGCCTTCTCGTGGCGCTGCCCACGCCCTTCACCCCGGACCATGCCGTCGACCTCCCCGCGTTGCGGCGTCTGGCCCGCCGGTCCCTGTACGGAGGGGCACGCGCCCTGGTCGTCCTGGGGGTCCCGGGGGAAGCGCCATCCCTGGAGGACGCGGAGCGGGACGCCGTCATCCAGGCCGTCCTGGAGGAGGCGCAGGGGCGCCCTGTGGTCGCCGGCACCGGATCCTGCTCGACCCGCACGGCCGTCAGCTGGACCCGCAGGGCCCGGCACCTGGGGGTCCATGCCGCCCTGGTGGTGACCCCCTACTACACGCGCCCGACCCAGGGCGGCCTGGTGGCCCACTACCGGGCCATCGCCGACGCGGTCCCGTCCGCGAAGGCCAGCTCGCTCACCTTCCTGGTCTCCGACGGCCTCTNNGGGCCATCGCCGACGCGGTCCCGGGGTTCCCCCTCGTGGCCGGCAACGCGCCCTCCCGCACCTGCGTGAACCTGGAACCGCCGACCCTGGCGAGCCTTTGGCGCATCCCCGAAGTGGTCGGGGTGGTGGACGGCAGCGGGGATCTGGACCAGCTGTCCCGCATCGCCGCGGAACTCCCCGAGGGCAGGGTCCTGCTCGCCGGGGCCGACGTCCTGGCCGCGCGCAGCATCGCCCTGGGCGCCCGGGGTCTGGTGAGCGACCTGGGCAGCGCCTATCCGGGGGCCGTCGCCGAGCTGGTGAACGCCTCCCTGGAAGGCCGCGCCGCCGACGCCGCGCGCCTGCAGGAAGGGATACGGCCCCTGGCCAACGCCCTCTTCCACGAGACGAATCCGATCCCCCTGAAGGCCCTGCTGGCCAGCCTGGGACTCTGCGGCGACCAGGTGCGGCTCCCGCTGCTGCCGGCGGCCCCGGGGACCCGGACGGTGCTCGCCTCGGCCATCCACCGCTCCCGGGTCGCCTGAGACCCCGGAAGCCCCCGACCACGGATCCCCCATGACCGAAGCCTGTCCCATCTCCCCCGACCT
>DBME01000412.1 GCA_002298155.1 Holophagaceae bacterium UBA706
GCTCTCCCCTTTCTGGTGCCAGGAATTGGGCTAGAATGTGGACATGAGCGAAACGAAACCCTTGCCCAAGCTGCCTGCGCCTCTCCGGGGAGCCAAGGCCTTCCGTGCCTCCTGGAAACCCGTCCTCCTCAACTGGCTGGTGCCGGGCCTGGGCTACGTGGTGATCGGCGAGAAGCGCCGCGGGTGGGCCCTCTTCGGCGTCTCGGCCCTGTTCCTCCTCCTGGGCTTCCTGCAGCTCCAGTTCGGCGCCGTCGACGGCATCAAGGGCGGCGTCTACGTCCCCCAGCTCAGCCCCCTCCAGTGGATGCCCACCCTGGGCGCCGCGGCCACGGTCGGCGCGGGCCCCGTCTACCTCATTTTCGGCTGGCTCTTCGGCGGAGTCGGCACCGAGCCGGTGCGCAACCTCGTGCAGGAATACGGCGCCTCCTACGTCATGGTCACGGGCCTGCTCAACTGGCTGTGCTGCTTCGACATCTTCGACCGCGTCACGGGGCGCTGGATCTGGCGCCTGCCCCTGGACGAGCAGGAGGAGCTGGCTTCCCGGGAAGGCCACGAATCCAAGTGAGCCCGGCGGCTCGCGCCGTGGGCGGGGGTGAACGGCATGGCTGAACCCTCCAGGCTCTTCACGCGGCACTTCGTGCTGGTCTTCGCCATCACGTTCATCACCTTCTTCGCGGCCTTCCAGCTGTTCCCCACGGTGCCGCTGCGCCTGCTGAAGCTGGGGGCGACGGTGGCCCAGTCGGGACGCTTCATGACCGCCTTCACGGCGGGCTCGGCCACGGGCGCCCTCTTCACCGGGCCCCTGGGCGACCGCGTGGGGCAGCGCCGCATGGTGGTCCTGGGGGCGGTGGGCTTCGGCCTCTTCCTGGCGGCCTACGGCCTCCTGAAGGTGCGGTGGGCCTTCTACGTCCTGGCCTTCCCCCACGGCGTCGTATGGTCGGGGCTGCTCACCGGCACCATGGCCACCCTGGGCCACGTGCTGCCCGTGGACCGGCGCGCCGACGGCATGTCCCTCTACGGCCTGGCCAGCCCGGGCGGCGTCGTCTTCGGCCCCGCGGTGGGCCTGGCGGTGTACAAGGCCTGGGGCTTCACGCCCATGAGCGCGGCGCTGGCGGGGATCTTCGTGGTCCTGGGCCTGCTCGCCCTGAGCCTTCCCCCGGGCAACGTGAACCCGGAACGGAGCAGCGCCTTCCGTCTGCCGCCCAAGACCCTCCTGGCGCCCAGCATGGTCTTCTTCGCCACGGCCCTGGGCTACGGCGCCCTGGGCACCTACACCGCCCAGGAGGCCCTCCGCCAGGGCTTCCCGCCCCTGTTCGGCGTGCTCCCCACGGATGCGGCCTTCCTCACGTGCATGGCCTCCGGCATGGTGATCATGCGCATCGTCATGACCCACCGGGGCTTCGGCGGCAATCCCACGCGGCTCCTGCCGGGGATGCTCCTTGCCGCGGGCCTGGGCCTCGTGCTCCTGGCGGCCCTGCCCGGCGGCGCGGGCCGCCACGCCGTTTCCGCCCTGATCTACGGCGGCGGCTACAGCATGGTCCACACCCTGCTCAACGCCCACGTCCTGGAAGTGACGCCCGCGGACGAGCGGGGCGCGGCCTTCGGCGCCACCCTGTTCGCCTTCGATTCGGGCATCGGCATCGGTTCTTTCCTCATCGGGGGCATCATCGGCTGGGGCTGCAGGCATGTGGGACCGGCGGGGTTCCGCCTGGGCTGGGCCGCGGCGGCCTTCTTCGCCCTGGCCGCGCTGCCCCTGTCCCGCAGGCTTTTGCGGGAATCCCGCGCCCTGGCAAGGTAGAATCCAAGGTCCCGTAATTCGCGGAAGGATGCCCATGCCACGCACCAAGATCCGGCTCCTGGCCGCACTCTTCGCCTTGCTGGCGGTGGTCTTCGGCCTGCTGCGGCTGGCCTTCGTGGCGCGCTTCGGCGGCGCCGAGGGAGCCACGCTCCACGCCCTCTACATCGGCTTCAAGTTCGATGCGCGCCTCGCGGCCATCCTCGTGCTGCCGGCCCTGCTCCTCCTCAAGGAGGGCAACCCCGGGCGCCCCGCCCGGCCCACCCTGGGCGCCCTCACCCTGGGCGCAGCGCTGCTGATCTACGCCGGTCTCATCCTGGTGGCCATGGTGGACAACGTGGTAGCCCGCGCCTGGCTCTATGCCTTCCTGGCGGCCTTCGGCGTCCAGCATGGCTTCTGCGGCGGGTACGGATGGCAGGCCCACCGCTCGGCCCGGCGCATCTGGGGCGCGTACGCCCTGGTGGTGTTCGTGGCAGTGCTGCTGGCCTACGTGGCGGACTTCGGCAGCTACGGCTACATCCACACCCGGCTCAACGGCACGCTCCTCATGTTCACGGAGAACGCCGGCATCGGCGCCCAGATGGTCTGGCAGAGCGACCCGGTGGTGCGCATCGCCCTGGCCCTGGCCGCGGTGGTCGCCATGGTCGCCTGGGCTCTGGTCCGCATCGGATCCCGCCTGGCGCCCTCCACCGGTTCGCCGGTCCTGCGCGCGGTCCTGCACGTCGCCGCCACCTTCGCCCTGCTGGCCGTCATGTGGGGCCGCTGGTCCGCCTACCCCCTGCGCTGGGCCGAGGCCTTCGTCCTGCCCGGCACCTTCCAGGCCCACTTGGCCTTGAACCCGGTGCTCTTCTTCCTGGAGACCCGCCGCGACATGGACGGCGGCTACGACCTCAAGCAGGTCGAAGCCTCGGCCCCGGTCATGGCCGCCTACTTCGGCATTCCCGAGGCCCGGGACGCCGAGGGCCTGCCCTCCCTCAAGCGCACCGGCACGCCCCGCCCCGAGATCGACCCCGCCCGGCGCCCCAACGTCGTCTTCATCCAGCTGGAGAGCTTCGCCGGCTTCAAGACCGGCGTCCTGGGCAACCCCCTGGACCCCACCCCCTTCTTCGACAGCCTGTGCCGTGACGGCATCCTCTTCGACCGCTTCAACGTGGCCATGGAGAACACCAGCCGCAGCATGTTCGCCTCGCTCTTCGGGGTTCCCGACGTGAGTTCGGTGGAGAACGCCACCCGCAACCCGCTGCTGGTGGAGCAGGCCTCGCCCCTGTCCGCCCTGGACGCCTACGAGAAGACCTTCTTCCTGGGCGGCAGCGCCAACTGGGCCCAGATCCGGGGCGTCCTCCAGAAGAACTTCCCCGACCTGGCCATCCACGAGGAGGGCAGCTACACGGCCCCCGTGGTGGACGTGTGGGGCATCTCCGACGCGGACCTCCTCCTGGCGGCCAACGACCACTTCAAGGCGCGGCCCGGACCCTTCTGGAGCTTCATCCAGACCTCCGGCAACCACCCGCCCTTCACCCTTCCGAAGCACCTCAAGGACTTCCGCCGCTCCGACCTGGACGCCGGCAAGCTGGCCTCCGGCGGTTTCATCGGCAACGACGAGTTCAACGCCGTGCGGCTCATGGACTACAGCCTGGAGGCCTTCTTCACGGCGGCCCGGAAGGAGCCCTACTTCGCCAACACCATCTTCGTCCTGTGGGGCGACCACGGCCTGCCCCGGGGCACCGAGGATCCGCGCTTCGACGACTCCGCCCGTCACGACGTGGACAAGCGCTTCGACGACCTCAAGCTGGCCATCCACAACGTACCCTTCCTCATCTACGCGCCGGGCCTTCTCAAGGCCCGCCGCGTGCACACCGTGGCCACCCAGCTGGACATCATGCCCACCGTGCTGAGCCTCATGGGCCGCCCCTGGACCACGAAGACCCTGGGCAAGGACCTGCTGGACCCGGCCTTCGCCCAGAAGTCCGCCGCCTTCACCTTCACCACCTTCCGCAGGCCGCCCCGCATCGGGCTGCTCCAGGGGGACTACTACCTCACGGTTGACCCCGGCGGCCGCGCCCAGCTGTTCCGCACCGACACCGCAGACCCCGCCGACCTCGCCGCCGCCGACCCCGAACGGACCAAGGCCATGAAGGCCCTGGCCGTGGGCTTCCACCAGTGGTCGAAGTTCCTGCTCTCCCACAACAAGCCTGAAAGGGGGGCGCGATGAGGGCCTGGATTACGATGCTCACGCTGGGCGCCGTGGTGATCATCGCCACCGGCCTGCCCCTCAGAATCCGCATGGACCGCCCCCGCCTGGGCACGCCCATGATCCAGGAACCCGGCACGCCCCTGGAGGTCTACCTCCGCACGAGCCTGCCCTGGGCCGCGCCCGCCATGCAGCTGACCCTCGAGGACGACGCCGGGGCCTCCTTCCCCCTGGCCGTGTCCGACCGCTGGTGGCGCGGGAACATCCTCTGCCTCACCTCGCGGCTCCCGGAGCTCCGTGACGGCCGCTACACCCTGCGCATCCGCACGCCCCGCCAGGACCTGCGGCAGCCGGGGGCGGTCTTCGTGCGCAGGACCTGGCCCCAGGAGTACATCCTCGTCCAGGCCGGCGACTTCCCGCCCCCCGGCATGGCCGACCTCATGCCGCAGTTCATCGAGGAGATGAACATCCTGCAGCCCGAAGCCGTCCTGGGCAGCGGCGACATCTCGTACGACGTGCGCGCCGAGTGGTACGCCTTCCTCCTGGAGAACCTCGCCCAGCTGGAGATGCCCTTCCTGGCAGCCCCCGGCAACCATGAGCGCAAGGGCTGGGCCGCCTACCTGCGGGCCTTCGGCCCCGGCCCCCAGCGGGCGGACCTGGGCCCGCTGACGGTCCTGAGCCTGGATTCCGCCCACGGGCGCGACCAGTTCACGCCCTCGGAATTCCAGTGGCTGAAGCAGCAGCTGGAACACCTCGAGGGCCGCACGCCCATCATCCAGCTGCACCACCCGGTCATCCCCCCCGACCGCACCATCCGCGGCGAATCCGGCGGCAGCGGCGGCGCCCTCCAGGGCTTCCGCGGCCCCTTCATGGAGCTGTGCCGCGCCCACAACGTGCCCATCGTGCTCAGCGGCCACTGGCATTCCGACGCGATCTTCGATGACAAGGGCAACCTGCGCGACGACCGCCCGGACTTCCCCGGCACCCACTACGCCGTGGTCACGGCCCTGGGCAACGAAGTGCGCAAGGTGACCCGCTGGCCCCACGCCTACCACGGCTACCGCATCCTCACTTTCCGGGGCGGCACGTTCCTGGGCGAGACCTACGACCTCGCGGGCACCGGCAAGCCCGGCCCCATCGCCAGCGTGCCCCTGGGCAACCTCCACGCCCACACCCTGCCCGACGGCGCCGTGGAGCTGCGCAACGACCTCAACGCCTCCTTCGCCTCGGCCCAGGCCTCCCTTGTCGCCTCCCGGCCCGACCTGGTGCCCGACCAGGGCCTCCTCGTGCGCGTCATCCCCTCGGGGGCACGCTTCATCTATCGCGTCCGTCTGCCCTTGCCCGCCCACAGCGTCCGGGTCGTGCGCCTCCAGGAGGCCCGATGATCGCGGCGTGGCTCTTCCTCTACCTCGGCAACCTCGTGCACTGCCTGGCCATCTACGGCCTGGAATTCCAGAGCCCGCGCTTCGCCATCATCCTCTTCCCCATCGCCTTCCTGCCCCTGCCCATCCTGCTCAAGCGCCACCGGCCCGCGCTCTTCGCGGCGGTGCCGATCCGCGTGCTGTCGGCCACCGGCCTCGTGGCGGCGCTGCTCTTCATGCGCGGGCTCAACCTCGACCACTGGCAGACGCCCGACATCATGCCCTCCATCCTCGTGGCGGTGATGGGCATCGCCTCCCTGTGGGTGGCCCTGGCCGACCCCCATCGCGAGGACGGCGCCATGATCTGGCTGCGCATCGGCATCTGGCAGCTCACGGGCTTCCTCCATCCCGGCCTGCCCCTGGCCGGGGCCAGCATCTTCGCCTTCGCGGGCGCCTGCGGCTACCTCGCCCCCGTCCCCTTCACGTCCTGCTCCGCCAAGGCGCCACGGGCCTTCCCCGCCGCCCTGGTGCTGGGCCTGGTGCTGGCCAAGCCCTGGTGGGACTACTCCGCCAACCCGGGCTGGGCCCCGGACCTGGCCGCCTGGGGCCTGGGCGCCGCCCTCACCTACCTCGCCCCCCTGCGCCGCCTGGGCTGCAAGGTGCCCATGTGGGCCATCTACGTCCTCATGGCGGCGCTCTTCGTGGCCTACCTGCCGCCCCTCGGCTGGGCCTGGGGCATCCTCCTGGGCATGGCCTGGGGATGGATCTGGCAGCGCCTGGGTCGCCCCCTGCCCTTCCGCCCCCTCTCCTACGGCCTCCTCCTGGGTCTGGCCCTCTCCTTCGCCCTCCACGCCAACCTCCAGATTCCCGTGCTCCGCCACCTCCTCTGGCTCGGGAATTGATTGCTTTTCGGGCCAATCGGCGCGAAAATTAATCGTAAGCCAGTGCATTGAGGCTAGTCAGGCACTTCGTCCCATACCGGCATAAAAGGCCGTAATTGCGAAGGCGAGGCGTTCGGTTCTCAACGGCACGGCCCCTGAAAGAGGTTTGACATGGATGAGATCCGGCTTGGCGCGTGCAGGGTATGGAAGCCCGCCGGGGGAGGCGTCTCCGCGGTGGTGACCGTGGTGGCCCTCGACCTCGACCACGACAGGGCCCAGGTCCACGTCAAACGCAAGTCCACGGGCCTCTGCGCCGCCCACTGGGTCGACATGTCCGC
>DBME01000438.1 GCA_002298155.1 Holophagaceae bacterium UBA706
CCCTGGCCCTGGCCCAGGGACTCCAGGGAAGGGGCTATGATGTGCGGGCGGTCCGCCCCCCCACGGTCCCGCCCGGAGGATCCCGGCTGCGCATCACCACCGGGGCCCATCTGGAGGACCGGGACGTGGACGGGCTCCTCCGCGCCCTGGAGGACCTCCTGTGAACTTCCTCGACCTCCCCGCCCCCCTCTGGGTCCTGGGCACCGGCACCGGCGTCGGCAAGACCCATGTCGCCGCCCGCATCGCCCGCGCCTGGTCCGCGGCGGGCCCGGTGGTCTACCGCAAGCCCTTCCAGACCGGGGTGGCCTCCGCCGAGGACCCCGAGGCGGACGCCCCCGTGGTGCGGGGCGCCGGCATCACCGTGGAGACCGGTGTCCTCCTGCGCGAGCCCCTCTCCCCCCTGGCCGCGGCGCAGGCCGAGGGCCTGACCCTGGATCTGGCGGCCCTGGCCGCGTGGGCGACCCGCCCCGCCGAAGGGCGGCTCCTCCTGGAACCCGCCGGCGGCGTCATGGTCCCCCTGGGCCCCGGCCGGCACTTCCTGGCCTGGGCCACGGATCTGGGCATCCCCGCCGTGGTGGTGGCCCCGGGCGGCCTGGGCACCCTCAACCACGCCCTGCTCACCTGCGAGGCCCTGATGCTGAGGGGATGGGTCATCCCCGCCCTGTTCCTGAACCCCGGCGTCGACGGCAGCTTCGCCGCGGCCCCGGAGAACGCCCGGGTCCTGCGGGGCTTCCTGCCCTTCCCCGTGCACGTCCTGGAGTGATGGCCATGCCGTTCCTGAACGACCCCCAAGCCGCCCTGGCCATCGACCGCGCCCATGTGTGGCACCCCTTCACCCAGATGAAGGACCACGAGACGGATCCCCCCTGCCTCATCGCCGGGGCCGAAGGGGTCGACCTGATCCTGGGCGACGGCCGGCGGGTACTGGACGGCATCTCCAGCTGGTGGACGAACATCCACGGCCATGGCCACCCCCGGCTCATGGGGGCCCTGGAGCGCCAGGGGGCCCAGGTGGACCACGTCATGTTCGCCGGCTTCACCCACGCCCCGGCCCTGGAGCTGGTGCAGCGCCTCCAGCCCCGGCTTCCGGCGGGCCTGACCCGCTGCTTCTTCTCCGACAACGGCTCGACCGCCGTGGAGGTGGCCCTCAAGATGGCCTTCCAGGCCCAGATCCAGAAGGGCCGATCCGGCCGGGATCGCTTCGGCGCCCTCCACGACGGCTACCATGGCGACACCCTGGGCGCCGTGGGCGTCGGGGAGCTGGACAACTTCGTCACCGGCATCTTCCGCCCCCTGCTCCTGGCCTGCGACCGCCTGCGGGTTCCCGCCGATCCCCGCCGGGAGCTCGCCCCCGACCTCACGGGCTGGGACGCGGCGCTGGAGGCGGCCCTGGAGGAGGTGCGGCGCTTCTTCGCGGAGCACGGGGAGCGGCTCGCCGCCTTCGTCGCCGAGCCCCTGGTCCAGGGTGCCGGGGGCATGCGCATGTGGCCCCCGGAAGTCCTCCGGGAGATCCGCACCCAGTGCGACCTCCATGGCGTCTACCTGATCCTGGACGAGGTCATGACCGGCTTCGGCCGCACCGGGACCCTCTTCGCCTGCGAGCAGACCGGAGTGGCGCCTGATCTCATGTGCCTTTCCAAGGGGCTCACCGGCGGCATCCTCCGNNCCGCTTCTGGGGCGAGTACACGGAGTTCCGCACCTTCTTCCACGGCCACAGCTACACCGCCAATCCCCTGGCCTGCGCCGTGGCCTGCGCGAGCCTCACCCTCTTCGACGACGAGGCCGTGCTGGACCGGGCCGCCCTCCTGGGCGCGGCCCTGCGCGAAGCCTGGTCCGGCCTCGCCGGGCACCCTGCGGTCCGCGAAGCCCGCACCCTGGGCACCATCGCCGCCTGCCGCATCGTGGACCCGGCCACCGGCACCGCGCACCCCACGGAAGCCCGTTGGGGCTGGAAATTCCATCGGCGGGCCCTGGATCACGGCCTTCTCATCCGGCCCATCGGGGACTGCCTCTACCTGCTGCCGCCCCTGGTGACGACCCCCGACCGTATCCGGGAAGCGGTGGCCACCGTTGTGGAACTGCTGGGCTGACGTTCGGCGGTCACGGAATAAGCGTTTTCCTTTCCTCCGCCACCCTCAGCTGTTGATCACCCGCCGCTGGGGAATGGGCCGGTCGAAGCCTTCCTGCTTGAACCGGATCAGGATGCGCCGGCGGAATTCCCGGGCCACGGCCCACTGCTGGCCGGGGCTGGTCTTGGTGAGGGTGCGCACGGTGCAGCTGGTGGGGGTCATGGCCTCCACGCCCAGGACCTCGGTGGGTTCCAGGACGTCGGGGTGGCTTTGGGCCAGTTCGGCGCCCACGTCCTTGAGCACCTCCAGCACCCGGTCCAGGTCCTCCTCGTGGCTCACCTCCACCTCCACCAGGGCCTTGGCGAACTGCTTGCTCATGACCACCACCTCGTTGATGGTGCCGTTGGGGATGTAGTGGGCCCGGCCCTCGGTGTCCCGCAGCATGGTCACCCGGAAGGTCATCTTCTCCACCGTGCCGGCGTGCTTGTCGCCCACGGCGATGATGTCGCCCACCCCGAACTGGTTCTCCACCAGCAGGAAGAACCCGCCGATGACGTCCTTCACCAGGTTCTGGGCGCCGAAGCCGATGGCCGCGCCCACGATGCCCACGCCGGCCACCAGGGGCCCGACGTTCACGTTGAACTCCTGGAGCGTCTCCAGGATGAAGAAGGTCACCACCAGGACCCGGGCGAAGTTCCCGATGACCGCCCCCAGCGTCTTGGCCCGGCGCTGGGCCTCGGGGTTCTCGTGGCCCAGGCCGGCGGCGATGGACCGCGCCACGGCACGGGACACCATGCGAAGGGACCACAGGATGATCGCGCAGGTGATCACCACCACAACCAGCTTCTGAAGCTTCTGCCAGCCGGTCTGGTCCAGCCAGGCCGCGAACCTGCCGATGTGCTGCTCGACTACGATGGCCATCCTCACCTCTTCCTAATGCTCCATCACTTTCCAGTGGATCAGCGAAAAATGCCGCCAGGCGCCGGGCATGTGGGCCCCGATGGAAGCCACGGCCGTGGCGGCCAGATACCAGTCCAGGCGCGCCTGGGGAAACAGGTTCCCGAGGCCCAGGAGGGCCAGCTTCAGGATCACCGCCACGCCGCTGCCCTGGGTGAGGACGGAGGAGCCCTTGGCCAGGTCGACGGCGAAGAGCAGTGCGCCGCTCAGCACCGTGGCGAGGATGGCGGTGCGCAGCCGCGCGAAGTCCCCGCCCAGGGCGACGCCGCCCAGCACCAGGCCCATGGCCATGAGGTGGACCGTACGCAGGGCCACCTGGAGGAGGCGCGCGCTGCTGAAGGGACGGCCTGCGCTCAATGGTCCTCCGCCTCGTCGATGAGATGGAGGGTCACGGCGCTCCCCGCGGGCAGCTCCGCCGGACCTTCGGGAATGATGGCCAGGGCGTTGGCGCGCATGAGGCTCGACAGGATCCCCGAGCCCTGGGGACCTGCCAGGGCCACCGCCATGGGGTCGCCGGGCCGGGCCACCACCCGCAGGAACTCGGTGCGCCGGGGATCGCCGCTGCGCCGCCAGTCCGCGTCCAGGATCCCCCGGCGCTCGGGCCGGTGCAGGAACCGGTAGCCCATCATCCGGCGCAGGGCGGGGCGCACGTAGGCCTCGAACATGAGCATGGCGGCCACGGGGTTGCCGGGAATCCCGAAGACCGGTTTGCCGTTGAGCATCCAGAGGCCGAGGGGATTGCCGGGCTTCTGATCCACCCGCCAGAAGACCCGCTGGGCGCCATGGTCCTCCAGGACGGCCTTGATGTAGTCGTAGTCACCCACGGAGATGCCGCCGTTGGTGAGCACCACGTCGGCTTCCTCNNAGGGCCTTCATCAGTTCCGCGGCCACGGCCTCCCGCCGGTCCTCCACCCGGGGCCTGGGCAGGGGGACACCCCCCGCCGCACGCACCTGGGCGCAGAGGGAGTGGATGTTGGCGTCCCGGATCTTCCCCGGGCCGGGGCGCTCTCCGGCATCCACCAGCTCGTTGCCGGTGGTGATCACCGCCACCCGGGGCCGGGGGCGCACGGGCACCTCGTGGCAGCCGATGGAGGCGAGCACGCCGACTTCCGCCGGGCGCAGGACGCCCCCGGCCGGGACCACCAGGCCCCCGGCGGGGATGTCCTCCCCGGCCTGG
>DBME01000304.1 GCA_002298155.1 Holophagaceae bacterium UBA706
GCCGGTCTTTCGCCCGGCGCAGGCACACCCGTCCCCGCAGCAGCCCTTCCCCTTCCCCCGAAGCTTCCTCCAGAGGATGAACCCCGCCAGGACGGTGATGGCCAGGACCGCCAGCCCCTGGCCGCTCATGCGAACCCCAGGAACCGCCCAATCACCACCGTCCCCCAGGAGAGCACCCAGGCCAGGGCGAGGCCGTAGCCGACGCTGAGTCCCGTCCAGCGCCAGCTGCGGGTCTCCTTGAGGATCATGCCCACGGTGCCCAGGCAGGGCGTGTAGATGAGGGTGAAGATCATGAAGGCCAGCGCGGTGAGGGGGGTCAGGCCGGAGCGCTCGCGCAGGGTCTGCTGCAGGGGGCTCCCCTCCAGGCCCTCCGGGGCCTCGGCCCGGGCCTGATGGACCACGGCCATTGTGCCCACGACGATCTCCTTGGCGACGAAGCCGGCGGTGAGGGCCACGCCGTCCTTCCAGGACTCCGTACGGGTGCGGTCGGGATCGAGGATGGGGCGGAACACCGGCTGCAGGGCGTGGCCAAAACGGGCCGCGAGGCTGGAGTTCATGATCCGGCCGTGGTGAGCGAAGGCCAGATCCTCCAGCTTCTCCTTCTCCTCGGCCTCCGGCAGGTGCTGGGCGCGGACGGCCTCCTCCTGTGCGTGCAGCTCGGCGGCCCAGGCGCGGTTGGTGATGCCGGGGTAGTTGCTCAGGAACCACACGAGGGTCGCGCCGGCGAAGATCACGGTTCCGGCCTTCCTGATGAACACGGACCCCTTCTCCCACATATGCAGGAGCGTGGTGCGCAGCACCGGCAGGCGGTAGGGGGGCAGCTCCATGACGAAGGGGGTGTTCTCGTTGCGGAACAGGGTCAGGCGCAGGACCTTGCCCACCACGATGGCCAGCCCGAAGCCCAGCACGTGCATGGCCACCACGGCCATGGCCCCCTTGAAGGGCGTGAAGAACGCCCCGGCCAGGAGGATGTAGACCGGGAGCCGCGCGGAGCAGGAGATGAGGGGGGAGACGAGGATGGTGATGAATCGGTCGCTGCGGGCCTCGATGGTGCGGGTGGCTTGGATGGCCGGGGCATTGCAGCCCATGCCCATGATGAGGGGGATGAAGCTCCTGCCGTGGAGTCCCATGAGGTGCATGAGCCGGTCCATGACGAAGGCCGCCCGGGCCATGTAGCCGGTGTCCTCCAGGAAGGAGACGCAGCCCATGAGGATCATGATCACCGGCAGGAAGACCATCACGGACCCGACGCCGGGAATGACGCCATCCACCAGCAGGCTGGTTAGTTCTCCGGCCGGAAGCCGGGCCGCGGCAGCGTCGTGAAGCCAGGCGAAGCCGCTGGCGATCCCGTCCTGGGGGATCCTGCCGACCACGAAGGTGAGGGTGTACATCACCACCATCAGCGCCAGGAAGATGGGGATGCCCAGGATCCGGTTGGTGAGCACCGCGTCGATGCGGTCCGTGGCTGTGCGGCCCTGGCCGCCCTGGCGGGTCATGACCTCCTTCACGAGGCCCCGGGAGAAGCCGTAGCGCCGCTCGGCGATCAGCGTGCCGCAATCAGCCCCGAGATGCCCTTCCAGGAAGGTCCGGCTGGCCTGCAGCTGGAGGTCGATGGCCTGCCGCGCGTGGCTGGTCCGCACCTGCTCGAGACCATCGGGCGCTCCCTCCAGGAGCCGGAGCGCCAGCCACCGGGCCGGGAGCTCCTCCGTGAGCTTCTCGTCCCGGCGCAGTTCCTGCGCAAGCTTTCGCACTTCGCCTTCGAAGTCCTCCCCATACGTCACGCGGGGTGGCCACTGGCAGGGGTCGAGGCTGGGATCCGCCCCCGCCACGACCCGATGGATGGCGGCCTTCAGGGCATCGACGCCATCGCCGCGGTTGCCGACGGTGGCCACCACCGGCCCGCCCAGGAGCGCCCCCAGGACCTCCAGGTCGATGGTTGCCCCCTGGCGCTCCACGTCGTCCATCATGTTCAGGGCGAACACCATGGGCTTCTTCAGCTCCAGGAGCTGGGTGGTGAGGTAGAGGTTGCGCTCCAGGTTGGAGGCGTCCAGGACGTTGACGATGAGGTCCACGGACGGGTCGGCCACGAACTGGCTGGCGATGCGCTCGTCCTCGCTGCGGGCCGACAGGGAATAGGTGCCCGGGAGGTCCACGACCTCCACCGGGCCGGCGGGGGATTCGAAGGTTCCGCTCCGGCGTTCCACGGTCACGCCCGGCCAGTTGCCCACATGGTGCCGGGACCCGGTCAGGGCGTTGAAGATCGTGGTCTTCCCACAATTGGGGTTGCCCGCCAAAGCAAGGGTGGTCATTCAGCTCTCCTCGGATACGAGGATGCACTGACCCTCTTCCCGTCTCAGGGATAGGTGGTAGCCCTTAATTACTAGTTCCATGGGGTCTCCGAGCGGAGCCAGCTTCTCCACCTTGACCCGGGCCCCCCGGATGAACCCCATTTCCAAGAGCCGGTGACGGATCTTTCCTTTCGCCAGCACTTCGGTCACGACCGCTTCCTCGCCTGGCTGCAAGTCGCTAAGGGTTCTCGTACCAACATGAGACATGATCTCAACTCCAATTCCAGTCTAGAGTACCGTCGCCCGGAAACAAGGACGAATACTGAGACACTAGTCACAAGGCGCGCGGATACCCTTGATACAATGCCAGACAACATGGTTATCACATTCCCCAATATATTGACGCTATTACGGATCTGCGCCGTCCCGTTCTTCGCCATCGCGGTGTGGTACGGCCATACGGCGGAGGCCTGCGTGCTCTTCGCGGCCGCGGGCATGACGGATCTGCTGGATGGCTGGATCGCGCGCCGGTTCAACCAGAAATCCACCCTCGGCGCCATCCTGGATCCGGCCGCCGACAAGCTCCTGATGACCACGGCCTTCATCCTCATGGCCTTCCCCCGGGAGGCCTACGTGATCCGGATCCCCGCCTGGGTGGCCATCCTCGCCATCTCCCGCGACTTCCTCATCTCCCTGGTGGCCCTGGTCGCCTACGAGCGCCTTGACCCCAGCAAGTTCCAGCCCTCCTGGCTGGGCAAGGCCACCACCTTCCTGGAGCTGGTGGCCATCTCCATGGCCCTGCTCTTCAACCACCTGGGCCCGCGGACCTGGTACCGGTTCCTGTCGCCCTGGGTCTTCTACGCCATCGCGGCCATGGTGGTGGCCTCGGGCCTCCACTACTTCTTCCGCGCCACCCACGCGGCGGATCCCGCTTGAGCGGCCTTGCCGGCAACCAGGTTCGACCCCGGGTTCCCTGGGTCTTCCTCGGTCTCGCCGTGGCCGGCCTGGTTTCCATCTGGCTCCTGCGCAGCGCCCTGGCGCCCTTCTTCCTGGCCCTGGTCGCGACCTACCTGCTCGAGCCGGCCGTGGACCGCCTGGCGCGGCGGATGGGCCGGGAATGGGCCGCGGTCCTGGTCATCATCGGAACGATAGTGGTCGTTGGACTGGTAGTTTGGTCGTTCGTTCCCCTGCTGTGGGAGCAAGTGGAGCGCCTAGTGGCCTCCCTGCCATCCCTTCGCGACCGGGCCGAACTTCGCTTCCACCCCTGGTTCACGGCGCATCCCGCGGTCCAGGCGAAGGTCAAGCAGGCCCTGGACGGCCTGGACCCCATGGACCTCATCAAGGAAGTGGGCCTGGCGGGGGCGGGCATCCTCGGCTGGCTCCTGGAGCTGGTCACCCTCATCCTCGTGCCGCTCATCCTCTACTATCTGCTGGTGGAAGGCCATCGCCTGCGGTCGGCCCTGGACGATCTGGTGCCGCCCCGTTTCCTGGACGACGCCAAGGCCGCCGGCGGCGAGATCAACCGGCGCCTGGGCGGCTACATCCGGGGCCAGCTGGCGGTGTCCCTGGTCATGAGCCTCCTACAGGGAATCGGTTTCCGGGTCATGGGCGTGCCCTACCCCTGGCTCCTGGGGCTGGTGGCGGGCTTCTCCAACGTGGTCCCCTATTCCCCCTACATCACGGCCCTGCCGCCGGCCCTGCTCTTCGCGACCATCAACGGCGCCAGCGTCGGCAGGCTCGCGGCCATCGCCGTGCTGTTCACGGTGATCCAGAAGTCCGAGACGCTCTACTTCACCCCCGTGTGGGTGGGGAGGGCCAGCGGGCTGCACCCCCTGGAGGTGCTGCTGGCCATCCTGGCCTTCGGGTACGCCTTCGGGATCCTGGGGCTGATCTTCGCGGTGCCCCTGATGATCATCCTCAAGGTCATCGGGCACATCGTGCTTGAGCACTACAGGAGGCACCCCTGGTTCACGGGCGGGGCCGCGTGAAGCGGCTCCTGGCCGCCGTCCTCACGGCCCTGGCACTGGGCGCGGCTCCCCCGGGGGAACTGGGCCTGCCCTTCCTGCGGAACTTCACCGCCAAGGAGTACGCCGCGGCGGGCCAGAACTGGTCCTTCGCCGAGGACGACCGCGGGATCGTATACGTCGGCAACAACATGGGCATCCTGGAGTTCGACGGGAGCGCCTGGCGGACCATCCCCACCCGGGCCAAGACCGTCGTGCGGTCCCTGGCCAAGGGGAACGACGGCCGCATCTACGTGGGCGCCAAGAACGAGTTCGGCTACCTGGCGCCGGACGCCGCCGGGCAGATGCGCTACGTGCCCCTGGAGGATCTGGTCGACCCGGCGCAGCGGTCCTTTTCCGACGTGTGGAACGTGCTGCCCGCGCAGGACGGGGTCTACTTCTCCACCCGGGACTACCTCTTCCGGTACGACGGGCGCACGGTGCGGTCCTGGAAATCCGACTCCACCTTCACCTTCGCCTGGAAGATCCATGGCCGCATCTACCTCTATGAGCGGGGGGTGGGGCCGGTGGTGCTGGGGGAGCGCGGGCTGACGCCGCTGCCCGGGGCGGACCGCTTCGCCAAGATCCTGGTGAACTTCATGGTGCCCTGGGGCGGCGGGGATTCGATCCTCCTGGGCACGACCCGCGACGGCCTCTTCCTCTTCGACGGCTCCAGCTTCCAGCCCTTCCCCACCGATGCGGAGGGCGACCTGGCCAAGTGCGTGGTGAGCCACGGGGTGGTCCTGGGCGACGGCAGCCTGGCGGTGTCCAGCCTCCACGGCGGCTGCTTCATCTTCGATCGCCAGGGCCGGCTGCTGCTCCACCTGGACCGCCAGGACGGACTCCAGGAGGAGTTCGTCAACAAGCTCTACGTGGACGCCCGCTCCCGGCTCTGGCTCGCCCTCAACCGCGGCATCGCCCGCGTGGAGTGGCCCTCGCCCATCACGACCTTCGGCGAGGAATCCGGCCTGGAGGGGACGGTGAACACGCTGGCGCGCCATGACGGCGTCCTGTACGCGGGCACCAGCAAGGGCATCTTCCGCCTGGAGCGCAGGTCCTCCCGGCCGGAGCCGCCGCCTTCGGCCGATGAGGTACCGCGGCCGGAACCGGGGCCGCTGTGGCGGTTCCGCCGGGTGGGTGCGCTGCGCCCGCAGGTGTGGGGCTTCCTCTCCCGGTCCGGGAGCCTCCTGGTGGCGTGCTCCTACGGCGTGGTGGAGATCAAGGGCGACTCCACGGCCATCGTCCTCAAAGGCGGCGCGGACCGGGATGCCTTCAGCCTGCTGCCATCCCGCAACGACCCCTCCCGGATCTACGTGGGGCTCGCCTCCGGCCTGGCCGTGCTGCGCAGAAGCGGGCAGGTCTGGCGGGAGCAGGGCCGCGTGCGGGAGATCAAGGGTGAGGTGCGCACCCTGGTGGAGATGGAGGACGGAACCCTCTGGCTGGGCACCACCTCCATGGGGGTCTACCACCTGACCTTCCCGGCCGGATGGGATGGGCGGGGCAAGGTCCCCGAGCCGGTGCTCGACGCCTACGGAACCGGCCAGGGCCTTCCGGCCATGGGCCACAACTTCGTGCGGGGGCTCTCTTCGGGTCTGGTGGTCACCACGCATCGGGGTTTCTACCGCTTCAACGCCTTCGCCAAACGCTTCGAGCCCGACCCCCGTTTCGCGGGCCTTTTCGCCGGCGGTCCGCGCTACCTGGATGCCGTCACGGAAGGACCGGATGGGCGGATCTGGATGTTCGCCGCCGACGACGCCACGCTGGAGCGGGAGACCGGCTTCGCGGCCCCCGGACCCGGCGGCGCCTACCGTTTCGAGGGCGGGCCCTGGAAGCGCATGGCGGACTCCACCATCTACGGCATCCTGCCCGAAGCCGGCGGCACGGTGTGGATGGGGGGCCCCGAAGGCCTGTTCCGCTTCGATCAGAAGCTCGAAGCCCCCCAGGCCTGGGACACGCCGCCCCTGGTGCGGCGGGTCACCGGCTCCGGCAACCGCGTGCTCTATGGCGGGGCGGGGGCCTGGAACGGGGGCGCAGCCGTCCCCTTCTCCTCCAACACCGTGCGGTTCGATTTCGCCGCCCCGGGCGGCTTGCCGGAGAGCGCCACCCGCTACCGGGTCCGCCTGGAAGGGTACGACCGCGAGTGGTCGCCCTGGACGGCCGAGACCCTGCGCGACTACACCAACCTTCCCGAGGGCCGCTACCGCTTCCTGGTCCTGGCCCGCAACGGTGACGGCCAGGTGTCGCCGCCGGGGGTGCTGGCCTTCCGGGTGCTGCCCCCCTGGTACCGGACGTGGTGGGCCTACCTGGGCTACCTGGTCATGGGCGGCTTCGTGATCCACCTCATCATCCGGTGGCAGCTGTGGCGCAGCCATGTCGCCCGCAGGATCCTGGTACACAAGGTGTCCGAGCGGACCGAACAGCTCCGGCGCAGGACGGCCCAGCTGGAGCTCGCCAAGACGGCCGCCGAGGCCGCCACCCGCGCCAAGAGCGAATTCCTGGCCAACATGAGCCACGAGATCCGCACGCCCCTGAACGCGATCCTGGGCTACTCGGAGATCCTCCGGGACGAGGTGACGGACCCTCGCCACCAGGATCATCTGGCGGCCATCTCCTCCGGCGGCAAGACTCTCCTGGGGATCATCGGGGACATCCTCGACCTGTCCAAGATCGAAGCCGGGAAGATGGAGCTGGAGCACGTGCCCGTGGACCTGCCCGGCATGGTCGAGGATGTGGTGCGGACCTTCTCCCTGCGGTGCCGTGAGAAGGGGCTCGAGCTGTCCATGGACGTGGATCCCGTCCTGCCCAGGGTCCTGGTGGTTTCGCAGACGCACCTGCGGCAGATCCTCTTCAACCTGGTGGGCAATGCGGTGAAGTTCACGGATTCCGGCTCCATCGCCATCTCCCTGCGGGAGCTGTCCCGGGGGCCGGGCCGGGTCGACTGCGCCATCGCGGTGACGGACACGGGCATCGGCATCCCGTCGGGGCAGCTGGAATCGATCTTCACGGCCTTCCAGCAGGTGGCGGGGCAGGACGCCATCCGCTACGGCGGCACGGGCCTGGGCCTGGCCATCTGCCGCCGCCTGGCGGACATGATGGACGGCGATCTGCACGTGGCGAGCGTGGAGGGCCAGGGCAGCACCTTCACCCTGGTACTGCACGGGGTGCCCGTGTCCACCGAGGATGCCGTTCCCCGCGACGAGGACGGGCCCTTCCTGGGCGAATTCCAGCCGGCGACGCTGCTTCTGGTGGACGATCTCAAGGCCAACCGCGACCTCCTGAAGACCTCCTTCGAGGCCAGCCCCTTCCGTTTCCTGGAGGCCGGAGACGGGGAGGAGGCCCTGGAACTCGCCCGGCGCCACCGGCCCGACCTCATCGTCATGGACCTGCGCATGCCCCGGCTCGACGGCATCCAGGCCACGACCGCGCTCAAGGCGGACCCCGACCTGAAGGCCATTCCCGTCATCATCCTCACCGCCTCCACGACCCAGGCCGACGAAGGCCCGGTGTGGGCCAGCGGAGCCGACGGGTTCCTGCGCAAGCCCATCGCCCGTTCCCGTCTGGCGGCGGAATTCGCGCGGTTCCTGCCCCTGAATTCGACCCATGCGGTGAACGGCGTCCCCGCGGCCCTGCCCGCGGAGGTCCTGGCGAACCTGCCGGCCCTCCTGGAAATCCTGGACGGCGAGCCCAGGGCGGAATGGGAGCGGCTCAAGGACGCGTTCTTCATCGACAAGATGACGGCCTTCTCCGAACGCATGGGGGCCCTCGGCGACGACTTCCGGGAACCCTCGCTCCGGAGCTGGGCGGACCGCGTCCTGGCCCAGGCCCAGGCCTTCGACATGGAGAACCTGCCCGCTACCTTCCGCCGTTTCGCCGACGTCGTGGAAGCCATCCGGGGCCTCTGCCCCCGGCATTGACGCTGGACTCCGCCCTCCGCCCGTCTAGACTGGAGGAAATCCAGGAATGAATCCGTGCCCGAGAACCAGCCCCACATCCTGATCGTGGATGATCTGCCCAGGAACCTCCAGCTGCTGGCGCTGCTGCTGGACAAGGCCGGCTACCGCGTTTCCATGGCCATGGACGGCGCGCGGGCCCTTGACATGGTGCGCGAGGAGCCCCCCGACCTGGTGCTCCTGGACGTCATGATGTCGGGCATGGATGGCCTCGAGACCTGCCGGCGCCTCAAGGCGGATCCGGCCTCCGAGGGCATTCCCGTCATCTTCCTCACGGCCAAGGCCGAGCTCGAGGACCTCCAGGAGGGCTTCCGCCTGGGCGCCGTGGACTATGTCACCAAGCCCTTCCGGGGTGGCGAGCTCCTGGCCCGGGTGGCCACCCACGTGAGCCTCAGACGGGCCCTGGAGCGGGAGCGCCAGCTCCGGCAGACCCTCGAGGAGTCCCTGGCCCAGGTGAAGACGCTCTCGGGCCTGCTGCCCATCTGCGCCCGCTGCAAGAAGATCCGGGACGACAACGGCTACTGGAACCAGATCGAGAACTTCATCACCGCCCATTCGGACGCGGACTTCACCCACGGCATCTGCCCCGATTGCTCCCATGCGCTCTATCCGGAGATGAACGGATCTCAGGGCTGAACGCGGTAGTTGTTGACGACCTTCTTGCGCTTGCCGGAAGCGTAGGTGGGAACCTCCGTGACGCACTCGAAGGCGATGCGGGCATCGGCGCCCAGGTAGCCGCGGAGATCCCGGCGGAGCTCCTCCTCGCGGGGGAAGGTCCCGTCCCCGGTGTTCACCAGCATCCGGTAGTCGCCGGCCCCCTCCTGGATGAACTGGAACTGGCGGATCTCGGCGTACTTCCACATGGTGTTCACGATCTCGTAGGGTGACCGGAGGCGGCCCTGGGTGTCGGAGAGGAAGTCTACCCTTCGGCCCTCCACGCGCTGGAGCACCGGACCGGGCTTGCCGCACAGGCCCCGCTCGGCCATGACGCCCGTGTCCCCCGTGTCGTAGCGGATGAGGGGCATGGCGAAGTTGAAGAGGTCCGTGACGACGATGCGGCCCAGGGTCCCGAAGGGCACGGGCTCGTCCTTGTGCAGATCCAGCAGCTCCACGTGATAGCTCGCGGTGTTGAGGTGGAACTCGTTGTTCTCCTCCAGGCACTGCTGGGCCAGGAATCCGTTCTCCATGTTGGAGTAGCGGGACACCACGGGGCAGCCCAGGGCCTCGGCGAGGAACTTCTTGGCGGGGTCGGGCATGGCCTCCGACATGGTCATGAGGGTCTGGACCCGGATGCCATGGGGCAGGGCGCCCCGGTCCTTGATGTGGTTGGCCAGGGCTTCGTAGGTGCTGGAGAAGGCCAGCACGGACTTGGTGGACCCGTCCCGGGCCAGAAGGTCCAGCAGCCGGTCAAGGTTCGGGCCGGACAGGTCCCCGGTCTCCTGGGGGACGAGGTTCTGGAGCACCCGGGTGAGCAGGCCCTTCCGGTTCACCTCGTTCCAGATGCGCAGGTAGTAGAGCCGGGTGCCGAACGCGTAGCCGGCCCGCTCACAGAAATAGATGTTGTCGGCCTGGTGGCGCGACCGTTTGACGCCGTCCTGGAAGACGGTGAAGGGGGTCCCGGTGGAGCCGCTGGTGGTGGTGCGGTGGAGGGGCCGGCCCCGATGGGAGTCCGCGAGGAAGGGGTCCTGGTTGTCCTTTATTATTCCTTTGTTGACGACCGGAAACTGCTCCAGGGGCGCTCCCGGACCCAGGGACCGGTAGCGGGGGGTGGAGGCGGCGGCATGGTCCAGGATCCGGCGGAGGTAGGCCTGGGTTTGCTGACTGGCCTCCTGCCGGGAAGGGGTCTCGAGCAGGTAGGCGATATCCCGGTAATGGTTCCGCACCGCCCCGCCTTTGAGGGCGTCGAGCCCCCAGTACAGAACCGGCCTGACCCGCTCGAAAAAACCGACCATGGGGCACCCCTCGGTGGATTTCTTATGATGGTCGGGCTCGGGGTGAATTCAACTACTTATATGCTTGGATAATTATCAAAATGCCACTGAAAAGCCAAGCTTTTCAGTGGCACATGTTGTCGAAATCAAGTTCCCGGATCAGACCAGGTCGAAGGCGTTGAAGAAGTAGGAAACTTCCCGGGCCGCGGAGGCCGGGGCGTCGGAGCCGTGCACGGCGTTNNGCGGAGGGTGCCCTCGGCGGCCTTGGCGGGATCCGTGGCGCCCATGAGCTCGCGCCAGCGGAGGATGGCGTCCTCGGCTTCCAGGCACAGGAGGACGACGGGGCCTTCCGTCATGAACGCTTCGAGCTCGGGGTAGAAACCCTTGTGCACGTGTTCGGCGTAGAACCCCTTGCAGATCTCGGGGGTGAGGCGTGTCATGCGGAGGCCGCGGATGGCGAACCCGGCCTTCTCGATGGCCGCGATGATATTGCCGATGTTCCCGTCCTGGACGGCGTTGGCCTTGATGATCCCAAAAGTCCGCTCGATGCTCATACCTGCTCCGTGGTCAATCCACCAGTCTGCCGTGAGGATGCGATTTGCTCAAGCAGGATGGTCAACAATGCAACCTTCCGGTTTATTCGAGGGCAATGGTGGGAAATTTCTTCCCCGGCAGGTAGAATGGATGGTTTGACGGAACTGGATCTAGCATGCTTGACAACCTCCTTAAGAAATTCATCGGCTCCAAGAACGACCGGGAGCTGAAGCGCCTCTGGGCCAAGGTCCAGGAGATCAACGCCCTCGAGGCGGGGATCCGGGAGCTCTCGGACGACGATCTGAAGGCCAAGACTCCTTATTTCAAGGAGTTGCTGACCGGCGGGGCGACTCTCGAGGACATCCTGCCCGAGGCGTTCGCGGTGGTGCGGGAGGCGTCGCGGCGCGTGCTTCGCATGCGGCATTTCGATGTTCAGCTCATCGGCGGCATGGTCCTCCACTCCGGCAAGGTCGCCGAGATGCGCACCGGTGAGGGCAAAACCCTCACGGCCACGCTCCCGCTGTACCTGAACGGCTTGGCCGGCAAGGGCGCCCATCTGGTCACCGTCAACGACTATCTGGCCCGGCGCGACGCCGAGTG
>DBME01000306.1:0-167 GCA_002298155.1 Holophagaceae bacterium UBA706
GGCGGCGGCGCCTGGGGCGCGGCTGCCGCGGGCAGGGCCGGGGAGGCCTTGGGGGCGGGACGAAGGCCCATGGCGCTGAGGAAGACGGCATCCTCCTCCTCGATGGGCTTGAATTCAGCGGGCTTCGCCTTGGGGGGCGGCGCGGGCTTCGGGGGCGCCGGGTCCTC
>DBME01000306.1:207-7022 GCA_002298155.1 Holophagaceae bacterium UBA706
TGCCACACCAGAAGCAAAATGCATCGCAGATTTCAATATGGAGGCCTTTCCAGGCCACGTACGCTGGTTTTTTCAACCTGGCACGGGATTGGCTGCTCTAAGGCATAGGAGGTCGCAATGAAAAACAGGTTCATGGCCGCAATCGCTCTCGTCCTGGCGTCGGGGGTCTCCCTGGCCGCGCAGGACGCCCACCTGGGCCTTTCCGTCAACCTCAACGTCCCCACCGGGGCCTTCAGCAGCACGACCTACGCGGGCCCCATCACGGAGGCCTACGACCCTGCCCTGGGCGTGGCCTTCACGGCGAGCTTCCCCGTGGACCGGAGCATGGCCTTCCGTCTCAACCTGAGCGGAACCACGTTCTCCGGCCATGCCGATGAGCCGGGCTACGACCGCTACAACCTCCAGGACGCCATGTTCAGCCTGGGCGGCGAGGTGCAGCTCTTCATGGCGGGCGGCGACGCCCAGCGGCACCTGGGGTCCTACCTCATCGGCGGCCTCTCGGTGGATCTGGAGCGGTTCAGCGCGAGCTACGGCGATCCGTCCTTCTACGCGGACAACGCCGTCAGCAAGACGCGCCTGGGCGCCACGGTCGGTTTCGGCCACAGCTTCCGCTACGTCGGGCGGTGGCGCTGGAACATGGAAGTGACGTTCCACAAGACCCTGACGGCCTACGACACCAACGCCGGCGATCCGCCTCCGGCCGATTTCGTCCGGGTTGGCGCCGGAATCGTCTTCTAGCACAAAGAAGAAGGGGGCGCCTGGGCGCCCCCTTCTTCATCCCGGCGGGAAAAGCGGCTACTTGCGCGACTTCCGGGTGCGTTTCTTCTTGGGCTCGGGCGCGGGGGCGGAGGCCTCCTCGTCCTTGCCGGACAGGCCGTTCACAAGGCGCTGGCAGTCGTGGTTGGCCGGGTCGAGGTGCAGGAGCCTGCGGGCGTAGGCGAGGCGCTCGGGAAGGGGCTTGGCGTCGTCGCCCTTCACCTGCTCGAGCTTTTCGGCCACATAGGCGGCCGCGCTGCCCTTGCGGGCGATCTCGGCCTTCTCCTTCGCCAGGAAGCCCTGCCACTGGGCGAGGGAGGCGGCATAGACCTCCTGCTCCTTGCGTATCTGCTCCGTAAGGCCGTCGATGTCCCGGAGGGACCGTTCGCTCGAAGCGATGGCGTTGCGGTACTCCTCCAGCTGGACCCGTATCTGGGTGCGGGTCTTGATCTGGTCAGACGTCAGCCCGCCCTGTTCGTCCATCTGCTTTAGGCGGGTCTCCAGCTTGTTGACCTCGCTTTGCCAGGCGGCGAGGCTGTCCTGATGCTGGCGGCGGATCTTCCCGAAGGTCCCCTCCGCGGCCGCCACGTTGTCGGCGGCCGCCTGGGAGGCCTTCGTGAGATGCGTCACGGCATCCTCCCAGGCCCCTTCGAGGACGCAGGAGCGGGCCGCGAGGCTCATCATCGCCACCATGGCGTGCATGGCGTTGTAGTCGGACGGGTTCACGGCGGGGCCGTCCAGGGCGAGGATGGTTTCCGTCGCCTTGCGCACCGGCGCCGAGACGCCCTTGGCCAGACTCTCCTCCCAGCCAGCCCGGTTGGCGCCGAACTTCTCCGCCAGACTTTGGCTGCAAACGGGAAGGGCGAAGGCCAGGAGGGCCGGCAGGAGCAGCGTGGACCTTGCCATCACTTGGCCTTCTTGCCCTTGGTGGCCTTCTTCTCGACGGCGAGGGGATCCTTGTCCGCGAGGACGCGCGCGATAACGGCCTCGACCTTGGCCTGCACCTCGGTGCCCATGACGTTGTGGCGAAGACGGTAGAGGAAGTTCATCTTGGCGAGCTTGTCGGGGCGGGATTCATAGTTGCCCTTGGTGTTGAGCACGTTCTCGAAGTAGACGAGGCGGGCCTGGTCGTACTTGGGACCGGAGGTCTCCTTCACCAGCTTGCCCTTCACCTTGGTCTCGGCCACGCCCTTGGCGATCTCATCGGCCTCGGACTGGATGTTCTTCCGGGTGGATTCGATCTTGGGCACGCACATGTCGCTTTCGACGCGGGTGGCTTCGATGCTTTCGTTGAAGGCCTTGAGGGCCTTGGGGCCGTTCACCAGGTTCATCTGGGCGATCTTCCAGGCGTTGAGCGTCTCCTGCTCCTGGGGGGTGATGGCCTTGCCGACCAGATCGTTGTAGTGGGCCACGTTGGCCTGCAGCCACTTGCCGGCCTCGGCCTTCTCGGAGGCGTTCTTGGTGGTTTGCCAGACTTTGTCCTTGGCCTGGAAGGCCTGGACTTCAGCCTCCTCCTGGGGGGTGCGGCCGGGCTTGGCCTGGATGGCCTTGACGCGTTCGCCCTGCTCGGCGACGAAGGTGTTGGCGTTGGCCACGGCCTCGGTCCACGTGGCGATGGAGGGCGCGAAGGCGGCCTGGGTCTCCTTGTAGTTCATCTTGGCGCAGGCATCGGCCTTGGTGCAGAGGTCCAGGACCTTTTCCCACTCGCCAGCCTGAACGGCAGCCTTGGCCGTGAGGAGGTACAGGCGCGTGAGGCTGCTGAAGGAGATGGAAGCCTTCATGCCCGCACCGGCGCTGCTCTTGTCAAAGGCGGGCAGGGTCGCGGGCAGGAGGGATTCGGCTTTCTGGAGGGCTTCCTGGACGCGGAACTCCTTCAGGAGCGCCTCGATGCCCGGCGTCTCGGCCTTCAGGATGGCCGTGTAGTCAGGCATGGCGGGGGTCTGGGCGACGAGCGCCACGGGGACCATGGCCATGGTCAGATAGGTGGGGATTCGCATTATGGCTCCAAGCAAAAGGTGACGTATCAGGGTACTCGATTAGGGGGGTTTCCATCGAGCAGGAGGTTATTCCATGAAGTATCAATAGAATCGGTGAGCTTGTATTTGGGTCGCAGGAGACCCGTGCGGATGTCCTGGGAGCAAGGCAGGGCGATGAACCGCGGCGGCCCGGAAGGCGGGACGAACTTGACCATCACCAGATCCCAGGTGCCCCTGGGTATGTAGCCGAGGTTGAAGCGCCGGCGGGCGATGGAAAGCCGGACCACGGGCAGGACGATGGTCCCTGAAGGGGGGACGGCCAGATCCCCGAAGGCGCCCGCCCCAGTCCAGTCCTTGCCGGGCCAGGTCTTCCAGGGGCCGGCCCAGGCCTGGGTCCGGGTGCCCTCGGGTACGCCGGTGACGTGGATCCGCACCTGGAGGGCCGCCGTGTCGGTGCGCACCGGCATTTCCCAGACCAGTAGGGCGAGTCCGCTGAGGACCAGCAGGAACACCCAGAGCGCGTAGAACCATCGGCGCCGATAGTGGATGGATCGTTCGGGCATGGGCTAGTCCTTGAAGGTCAGGTTCGGGCTTTTTTCCAGGATGATGAGCACCAGGCGCTCCAGCTCGTCCACCATGAGGAAGCGGAGGTTGATCCTGGCCGTGGCCGCGGCCAGATCCGAGGGCGGTTCCTGGGGGGGCAGCCCGCCCCTCAGGATGAAGAAGATGCGGCCCTTCTCCAGGCTCGCGACGTACTTCCAGGGCAGGTGGCCCGAGCCCAGGCGGCGCGCCAGGGGCCGGGGAAGGCCCGCGTGGTCGACCGTGACCCCCATTTCATCCACCAGCACCTGGGTGCCCTCGATGAGGAAGAGGCCCACCGTGGAACAGAGCAGCAGGAGGCCCCCCACGAGGCAGAGGACCAGGGACAGCGCCAGCACGAGCCAGAGGCGGGTCGTGGGGCCCCCCAGGGCGAGGGCCTGGTGGAGGAGCGTGGCCAGGCCCTGGACGGCGTTGACGAGCATCCCCACGGCGCGGATGCCCACCAGCCAGGAACCCGCGCACAGCAGGACGGCCAGGGCGCGTTGGGCGAGGCTGGGGCGGAAGACGAGGGGGGAGGAGGTGGACATGGGTCGTGGAGGGCCCTAGGCGCCCTCCATCTCCTGGAGGATGGCCAGGGCGGCGGCGGCGGGGTCCGGGGCCTGGGTGATGGGGCGCCCCACCACCAGCCACGTGGCGCCTTCCCGCAGGGCCTGGGCGGGGGTGACGACCCGGGCCTGGTCCTGGGTGGCGACGCCTCCCGGGCGGATGCCGGGGGTGAGGCGGTGGAAGTCGGGGCCGCAGGCGGCGCGCACGTTGGCGGCCTCCTGGGCGGAGCACACCACGCCGTCGCACCCGCACTCCTTGGCCAGCCGCGCCAGATGGAGGGCGAGGTCGCCCGGCTCGGCGGTGGAACCCAGGCGCCCGAGCGCCTCGCGGCCGAGGCTGGTGAGGACGGTGACCCCCAGCAGCTGGGTTCGGCCGCCGTTCTGGCGGTGGGCGCGCACCGCCTCGGCNNGCCGCTGGCGTGCTGCACGGTGCTGGGGCCGATCTGCTCGGGCCGGAACACGCCCAGGCCCCCGCCTTCGATCATGGCGGGGCCGCCCTGGGTGTGGATGGTCACCAGGGATGGGTCCAGGGGCAGGAGGGCCTGCATGGCCCGGAGCACGGTGTTGGGGATGTCGTGGAGCTTGAGGTCCAGGAAGACGGGGGCCACCTTCTGCACCTCACGCACGAACCCGGGGCCTTCGGCGCAGAAGAGCTCGAGGCCCACCTTGAACATGCCGGCCCGCCCCTGGAGGGTCGCGGCCAGGGCCAGGGCCTCCTTGCCCGTCGGCACATCCAGGGCCACCACGAGGCGGTCGACGGTGGATTTGGCGATGGTCATGGAAGCACCCCCGAATGGAGCATTCTGTCAGATCCTGCAGCGGCGTGCGCGGCGGGGACGGTTCAACCGATGCCCGCCCCCTGCAGGAACCCGGTGATGGCGCCCACGACCATCTGGGCCCAGTAGTGGAAGCCCCGCCGCATGGGCTTGACGGAGTAGTTGGAATGGAGCCGGTCCTTCAGGGCCGGATAGTTCCCGTCGGGGTCCAGGATGGCGGCGACCACGGGGCTGTCGAATTCGAAGGAGGCCCAGCGTTCCTGCCCGTCCCAGGTCACCCGCCGCTCGGTGCGGTCCTCGAGGCGGACCCACAGGGTGATGGGGACGCGAATGCCGCCCCGGCGGAGCAGGGAGATGGTGCCGCGCCGGCCGGGGGCCGCGGGCTGGGGCGCCGCGAAGACCATGCCCTTGGGGGACTCCATCCAGCCGCCTTCCTTGACCTCCACCACGCCGACCTTGTCGATGACGATGTCCAGCACCTCGGTGCCGTCCAGCCAGTCCCGCCAGAAGGCCGAGAGGTCCCGCCCCGTGACGCGTTCGGCCACGCGCTTGAAGTCCCGGCCCGTGGGATGCCGGAAGGCGGCCTCATGGGCGTATGCCTGCATGACCTGCTCCATGGTGGGCCGTCCCACCATGGCCTCGAGCTGGGCCAGCATCATGGACGGCTTGGCGTAGGCGGCGTTGAAGTAGGACTCGAAGTCCCGGGTCAGGTAGCTGGCCTTGGAGGCGGGGTCCATGGACGGGGGGAGCCAGTACAGGACGAACTCCGTGGCGTCCACGCCCATCTGGAACCGGCGGCTGCTGAACAGGCTCTGGTAGGCCCGCTCCATGGCCCTCTGGGTGAACCAGGTGGTGAGTCCCTCGTCCAGCCAGGCCTCCTCCACCTCGTTGGAGGCGAGCATGCCGTAGAACCACTGGTGGCCGATCTCGTGGATGGTCACCTGTTCGGGGTCCAAACGGAGGGTGAGGGGGTCGAACCGGGTCGAGGAGGCGGTGACCAGCGTCGGGTATTCCATGCCGTTGGCCCCGGAGGCCTCGGCGGGAATGTCCAGCACCGTGAGCACCGGGTAGGGATACGGGAAGAACCATTCGCCGCCGTGGCGCAGCGCCACCTTCGCGGCGAGTATCTGCCGTTCGATGTTGGTGTAGTTCTCGGGCTGGTAGTAGCAGAACACCTGCACGTTCCGGTATTCGAAGCTCCTGAAGTTCCAGGAGCGGCTGGGCATGACGGCCCAGGCGAAATCGTGCACGTCCTCGGCGTGGAGCTTCCAGATGACGTTGAGCTTGCGCTTGGGATCGGGGGTGATGTCCTCGGCGGTCTTGAAGTTGGTCTGGGCGCCGGTGTGGGCCAGGAGCAGGGCGTTGGGCAGGGACAGTTCCACGTCGTAGACGCCGAAGTCCGCGAAGAACTCCGTGTGGGCGTGGTAGGCGGCGCAGGTCCAGCGGTCGCCCTCGTAGACGCCCGCCTTGGGGAACCACTGGGATCCCATGAGGAAGTTGCCCGAACCGTCCCCGGCCCAGCCCGTGCGCACGAAGGCCTTGGGGAACTTCGCCTCCCACGCGACCTCCAGGTGGATGGTCTCGCCCGGGGCCACCATGCGCGGCAGGCGGACCCAGTAGACGGTCTCATCCTCGCCCACGTGCCCTTCCAGGGCCCGGTCCTCCATGCGCACCGAGCGCAGGCGGCAGTAGCCCCAGTGGCGGGAATCGGTCTCGTCGAACCCGCGGAGCATGCCCTTGTCGACGCTGCCTTCCTTGAAGAAGACGGACTGGGGGCCCTTGAAGGCGTTCAGGTACAGGTGCAGGGGGAATTCGCCCGTGGGCGCCGTGCCCGTGTTGCGCCAGGAGATGGTCTCCTTGCCTTCGATGGCCTTGCCCGGCCAGTCGAGGGCAGCCTCGATGTGGTAATTGGCGATTCTAGGGGACTTGGGCTTGTCGAACCAATGCTCGGGATTGAAAGCCCCCAGGCTGAGGCATCCCGCCGCCAGAATCACCATCTTCACCAGTCGCTGCATGTGTTCCCTCGGATCGGCCTTGAGATTAACGCAATCCGGCTTTGCAATGGTTGCCCCTCAGTGATATGCTTTCCATTCCGGCGCGGGGTGGAGCAGTCCGGTAGCTCGTTGGGCTCATAACCCAAAGGTCGCAGGTTCAAATCCTGC
>DBME01000103.1:0-1824 GCA_002298155.1 Holophagaceae bacterium UBA706
GATCCGCCTCGCCAGCAAGTTCACCCTGGCTCAGATGCTGGAAAGAAACGACTTCCAAAAACGCATGAACGCCAGCGAGCCCATCGCCCTCCACGAGCTGCTCTACCCCGTGGTGCAGGCCTACGACTCCGTGGCCCTGCAGTGCGACGTGGAGCTGGGCGGCAACGACCAGCTGTTCAACCTCATGCGGGGCCGGGACCTCCAGGCGGCCAGCGGGCAGGCGCCCCAGGTGGTGCTGACCGTTCCCCTGCTCCTGGGCCTGGACGGCGTGGAGAAGATGTCCAAGTCCCTGGGCAACTACATCGGCTTCATGGAGGACGCCGACACCCAGTTCGGCAAGGCCATGAGCATTTCCGACGACAACATGTGGACCTGGTGGCTGCTGCTCACGGACCTCCTCCCCCGGGAGATCGAGGCCCTGAAGGCCGGGCACCCCATGGACGCCAAGAAGGGCCTGGCCCGGGAGATCGTCGGCCAGTTCCACGGCAAGGCCGAGGCCGAGGCCGCCCACGACCGGTGGGTGAAGCGCTTCTCCGAACGCAAGATGGAGGACGCCCCCGAGGTGGAGGTGCCCGCCACCGCCGCCCCGGAAAGCCTGGCCAAGCTCCTGACGGAGCGCGGCATGGCCGGTTCCCGCAAGGAGGCCGAACGGCTGATCCAGCAGGGAGCCGTGAGCCTGGACGGCGAGAAGGTTTCGGATCCGCGCCTGGCCCTGGAACTGCGCAGCGGCTCCGCCCTGCTGGTCAAGGCCGGTAAGCTGAAACTTCAAAGGTGGGTGGTGCGATGAGCTTGCTGGCCCTCCAGGATCTATTCCGGCGGTACCGCGACAGGGCGACGGGGGTCTGGAAGCTGGGCCAGGAACCGAGCCGCACGATCTTCTTCGACTACGGGGACGCCGTCTTCGCCCAGAGCACCCACCTGCAGGACCGGCTCACCACCATCCTCGTGGAGCGGGGCCGGGTGACCCAGGCGCAGATGGACTACGCCCTCACCAACCTCAAGCCCGGCATCAGCATCGGCAAGAACCTCATCGAGATGGGCTTCATCACCCAGCGGGACCTGCTGGACGTGGCCAAGATCCAGGTGGAACGCATCATCTTCGGGTGCATGGCCCATCCGGACGTGATCCCCGTGTTCGAAGCCCGGGAGCTGGACGCCCACGTGGTGCGCCTGCCCCTGTCCACCCCGCAGCTCCTCCTGTCGGGCATCCTCGCCATCCAGGACCGGGAATGGCTCCTGGAGCTCCTGGGCCCCCTGAACCAGGTGGTGGTCCTCCAGGGCAAGAGCCTCCAGGACCTCACCTTGCCCGCGGACATGGCCAAGCT
The DNA here is from genome assembly GCA_002298155.1 of Holophagaceae bacterium UBA706. Classification (GTDB taxonomy): domain Bacteria; phylum Acidobacteriota; class Holophagae; order Holophagales; family Holophagaceae; genus Mesoterricola. The sequence goes on from DBME01000103.1 coordinate 1,326, forward strand.
CACGCCGCTGCTGGACGGGACCCATACCCTTCTGGAGCTCGCCCGGGAAGCCAACACCGAACCCATGCGCGTGGGCGCTTTCGCCCTGTTCCTGCGGGAGATGGGCTGGGCCCGCCTGCACGAGATGCCGCCCCTGGACCGCCAGGCCCTGGACCGGGCCCTCACGGCCGAGCCCGAGCCCCTGTCATCGCCCCTGGCCGAATCCCCGGTGGAGCCGGTGCCGTCGCTCTTCGCGACCATCCAGGAAGCTGCCAGACCGACGACCAACCTGGAGCACCTCTCCCAGTCCCTGGACGCGGACGTGCCCTCGGAGCCCACCTTCCCCCCTCCGCCCGCCCCCGAGCCCCTGTACCTTCCCGATGAACTCCAGGTGCCCGGTCTCCAGGACCTGTCCTCCACCCTCAAGGTGGAGACCGGCCAGGTGCAGGTGCCGACCCCCTCGGTGGAACTCCCGCCCCTGCCGGAGACCCTCGAGGAACCCCGGGTGGTGCTGAAGGCC
>DBME01000103.1:1834-10167 GCA_002298155.1 Holophagaceae bacterium UBA706
ACCTGGAGGAGCCCGCCGAACTGCCTCCGCCGCCGCCGGAGCCGGAAGTGCCGGCGGGATCCCCGGCGCGCTGGGTCCTCCTGGCGCTCCTGCTGGTCGTTTGTATCGTCGCCGGCTTCCTCTGGATGCGCCGCCGCCGCCACGCCCCCAAGCCCGCCCCCGGTGCGGCCCAGCCCGTGAAGGTGGAGCCCAAGGTGGCGCCCGAGCCCCCCAAGCCCCAGCCCGAACCGGCCAATGCCTTCGCCGTGCCGCCCCCCGCCGAGCCCGCCAAGACCGAGCCGCCCAAACCCGAACCCACCAAGCCCGAGCCCGTCAAAGTCGAGCCCCCCAAGCCCGCCCCCAAGCCCATCGGCGCCTCCATCAACGAACGCCTGGAGGCCCTGCGCCGCGGGGACCTCACCAAGGCCGTGGCCCAGGGCGCCCAGCGCGTGAAGGACGCCCCCGCCGGCCACTGGGCGCTGCGCCTGGAAATCGCCTGCCAGGGCGACACCATCCGGCGCGTGGCTGAACTCTTCAAGGACGAGAAGCCCGACCTGTTCCTCCTGCCCATGACCATGCGGGACGGGAGGGTCTGCTACCAGGTGCTCTACGGTGACTTCGCCAGCAAGGATGCCGCCGAGAAGGGGACCAAGCGGTTGCCTCCCTCGTTCCTGGCCGAAAAGAACCATCCGAAGCCTTTCAAGTTCACGGAAATCCCTGAAGAGCAGAAATAAATTACTCCATTATATAATTTGACATACTGCAATAAGGCCAGGAATTTGTAAAATTTATATGCTAGTTGGCTGGATGTCAATTTACAAATGAGGGGAAATGGTTAAAATGGATTTTCGGGTAGCTGACATACCCAAGATCTTTCCGGAGAACCATGGACCTCAACGTGCTTTCCACGCAGAACTGGAGCAGGCATTTCAGCATCTGGATCGAAGACATCCAGGTCGTGTGCCACCCCGTCGTGGAGGCGCCATCGGTGATCCAGCTGAGTCTCCTGCGCAAGGTCAGGACCCTGAGCCGCTACACCGCCCTTGTCGTGGTGGCGCTCTTCTCGCTGCATTGCACCAAGCCCCAGGCCACTCCCGTGGTCCCCGCCGCCGAAAAGGCCGCGCCCGCCGAGGCCCGCACCGAAAAGGAAGGCGCCGTCTACCGTGAGAGCGGATCGGCCAGCTGGTACGGACGAGCGGACGGCTTCGCCGGACGACGCACCGCCAGCGGCGAAGTGTTCGATCCTTCCGCCTTCACCTGCGCCCACCGCACCCTCCCCTTCGGCACCACCCTCGTCGTGCGGAACCTGGATACGGGCAAGGAAACCACCGTCCGTGTGAACGACCGCGGTCCCTTCATCAAGGGACGCATGCTGGATGTGTCCGAGGAGGCCGCCAAGGCCCTGGGCATGATCGGGGCCGGGAAGGCCAAGGTGACCATCCGCTCCGTGGATATCAAGGGCACCGACGCCCCGCTGGATCCCGCCCTCGCCAAGGGCAACCCCTTCACCATCCAGGTGGCGGCCCTGGCGGACCCCGCCAACATCACCCGGCTCACCGCGGAGCTTCAGGCGGTGGTCGGCCCGGTCAACCTCCAGGAGACCCAGACCAAGGACGGCGTCACCATCAAGCGCGTCCGTGTGGGCAGCTACGAGAACATGGAGCAGGCGGTCGCAGCCGCCGAAGCGATCAGCCAGCGTTTCAAGGGCCGGGGTCTCGAGCCCTTCATCACCCGTGAGTACTGAGCGCCCCTTCCTGGTGATCCCGGCGGGAGGGCAGGGCGCCCGAATGGGCGGCGGCATTCCCAAGCAGTTCCGCGACTGGGGCGGCGTGACCCTCCTGGAAGCCACCCTCCGCGCGTTTCTTTCCCCGGCCATGCCGGAACTGGCGGGCATCGCCCTGGCGGTCCCGGCGGACCGGGTGGACGAGGTGCGCGCCTGGCGTTTCCCCGTTCCCCTCTGGGTGGTGGCCGGCGGCGCCACCCGGCAGGAATCCGTGGCCTTGGCCCTGGCCGCCCTGCCGGAGGAACCGTCCGCGCCCGTCATGATCCACGACGGGGTGCGTCCCTTCCCCCCCGCGGGTCCCATCCGGGAAGCCCTGGACGCCCTGGCCTCCTGGGACGGCGCCGTGCTGGGCGAGCCTTCCACCGACACCCTCAAGCGGGTGGACCCCCAGGGCCGGGTCCTGGGCACCGAACCCCGGGAGGGGATCTTCCGGGCGCAGACGCCCCAGGTGGCCACGCTGGGCCTCTGGCGCAAAGCCTTTCTCTGGGCCCGGGACGCCGGCTTCGCCGCCACGGACGACGTCTCCCTGCTGGAGGCCATGGGCCTCCGGGTGAAGCTGGTCCTGTCACCGGCGGCCAACCTCAAGCTCACGACCCCCGAAGACTGGTCCCGGTGGCATCCGGACACCACAGGGTGTGGTGGATCGAGCCACAGGTCCTGAACGTCCAAATGGGCTTAAGTCTATCTTTTACATGATTTAATATTGGGCATGGTTCTTGCTGATTCTCCGTCGAGGAAGTTATGCACCGGAACCGTCACGCCCAGACCCTGAGCAAGCCCGCGACACTGTCGGGCCGGGGCCTGCACGGGAACCTCCCCTGCACCGTGGTCCTCCGTCCTGCCGAACGGGCTAGCGGCATCACCTTCCTGCACACCCCCACCGGCATCGAGATCCCCGCCGCCTCCGAGTTCGTGGGCGACTGCAGCCTGGCCACCTCCCTCACCAAGGACGGCGTGCGGCTCCAGACCGTCGAGCACCTGCTGTCGGCCCTCATGGGCCTGGGCATCGACCACCTGACCATCGAAGTGGACGGGGAGGAGCTCCCCATCCTGGACGGAAGCGCCGAACCCTGGGTGCGCCTCATCCTGGAAGCCGGCATCCGGCCCATGGCCATCTGGCCCCATTACATGCGGATCCTCAAGCCGGTGGAAGTGCGCCGGGGCGACAAGTGGATGCGCGTCTCCCCCTGGAACGGCCTCCGCCTGGCCTACACCATCGTCTACGACAACCCCTTCATCGGGCGGCAGACCCGCGAGATGACCCTGACCACGGAGAAGTACACCCGCGAGCTGGGCCTCGCCCGCACCTTCTGCCTGGAAAGCGACATCGAATTCATGCGCTCCCGCGGCCTGGCCAAGGGCGGCAGCCTCGACAACGCCGTGGTGTTCGGGGCCAACGGCCCCCTGAACGAGTCCCTGCGCTACGAGGACGAGGCCGTGCGCCACAAGATGATGGACCTGGTCGGCGACCTGGCCCTCCTGGGCGCGTCCCTGGAAGGCTTCGTGGAAGCCCACTGCGCCGGTCACGCGCTGCATGTGGAACTGGCCAAGGCGATCCTCGCGGATCCCACCGCCTGGACCTGGGCTGAATCCGAGATCGGCGCCCGGCCCCGGAAGCTTTTTCCCCAGGGTCTGCCCGCCGCCCACCCGATTCCCGCCTGAAAACCCGCGCCTCGGCCCACGTTCCTAGGCTAATCTAGAGACCTTGTGCCTCTGGGTGGATGAATGGTCGGAAAGCTGGCTGCGGCGCGTCTGGGAGCTCCCGAGGGGGGGGTTCTGGGCGGTGCGTCCATCGACGCCTTCCTGACGTCCCTCCTGCGGGTGCGGCCCCCCGAGCGGGTGTGGCTGGCGGGTAGCCTCCAGGCGGACTGGGAAGCGAGCATCCGAGCCACCGGCGCCGAGTGCCGGATCCTGGTGCTGGAAGGACGCGACGCCTTCAGCACCCTCATGAACGCCGCCGGGGCCTGCGGGCCCGGCGAGCAGATCTGGCTGAACCTGGACCGGGTGCCGCCCCTGGACCACATGGACCTTTTGACCCTGGACGCCTTCCTGGCCTTCGCGGCCACGCGCGAGCACCCGCCCCTGGTGGTGCTGCTGCGGGACGACGTGCCGAGCCTCCCCCGCACGGAGCGCATGGCCGTGGACCGCCACGGGATGGTGCTCCTGCTCCGGGACGCCCCCGAGGGGGCCTACGCCCTGGGGCAGACGGACCTTCTGGCCGGGTTCGCGCGGGACGGCATCGGGGGCGTGGCTCTGCCGGACACCTTCCGCAGGGCCGGCGCGCGTGAGCGCCACCTGCTGGCCCTGGACGTGGACGGCGTGCTCATCGATCCGGGACGCTCCTTCCACGAGGCGGTGGCCGCGGCCCTGGCCGAACTGGCCCCCGACCTGCCCTGGGACGACGACCACTTCGCCGCCTTCAAGCGGGTTGGCGGCTTCAACAACGATTTCCGCCTCACCGCGGCGGCCCTGGCCCTGGCGGAGCAGGGCGGGCTGGACGGCCTCAAGCACGCCGAAGGCAAGGGCTTCCCCCACCTGGAACAGCGCATCGCGGAACTGGAGCCCCTGTGCCAGGCGGCGGTGCAGAAGCACTACGTGCGCACCCGGCGCCTGGAGCGGCCCCTGGTCAACCGCGAGGAACTGCGCACCTTCCCCGGGGAGGTGGCGATCTTCACGGGAAGGCCCCCGGACGAACTCACCCTCGCCTTCCAGGTGCTGGGTTTCCGCCTGCCGGCCCTGGCCGACAGCGCTCCGCACCTGCGCAAGCCCCGGTCCGAAGGCCTTCTGCAGCTGGCGGACGCCTTCCGGGCCAGCAAGGTGATCTTCGCCGGCGACACCTGCGACGACGCCGCGGCCTTGCGGGGCGCGCGCAAGCTCTGCCCGGACGTGGAATGGGTCTTCGCGGCGGTGGGGCCGGACCGCCAGTGGATCTCCGAGGAGGGCGACCTCCAGGTGCCCCGCCTGAAGGACCTCCTGCACCAGCTGGAGCGCCGATGATCTCCCTCATCGAGCTGCCCGGCGAAAGCCTCCACACCCTGGAGGGCGCCCTGGACCACCTGGGCTTCGACCACCGGCGCGCCTCCGCGCCGGATGACGCCAGGGACGCCGGGCCCGTGGTCCTGCTGGGTTCCGGCTCCTTCGACGGCGTCAGCGCGGCCCTCAAGACCTCCGGCTGGTGGTATGACCTGCCCCAGATGGCCGCCGCGGGCCGGCCCGTGCTGGGCATCGGCCTGGGCCTCCACCTGCTGGCCGAAGGCAGCGAGGAATCCCCCCGGGGCACCGGCCTGGGTCTCATCCCCGGCATCGTGCGCAGCCTCGGCGACGCCGCGAAGGTGCCGCACAACGGCTGGACCCGCGTGCGCCGGCACCACCCCCATCCCCTCCTGCCCGACGTGCGGGACGCGTGGCTGTACTTCATGCACACCCACAGCCTGGAGCCCGGGAGCCGGACCCTCTACACCGCCGAGCACGGGCGCCCCTTCTCCGTGCTGGAGATGCGCGGGCAGGCCGCGGGCCTCCAGGCCCACCCGGAGAAATCCAGCTCCTTCGGCCTGGTCTTCCTGGAAAAGATCCTCGCGGCGCTGGGGGAGACCCCCCAGGCGCGGCCCGACGAGGGCAGCAACTGATGGACGCGAAACGGATGGTCCCGGTGCTGCACGTCCTGGAAGGGCGGGTGGTGGATCCCGTCGACGGGTCCGTGCTCGGCCTGCCCACCCTCTGGGCTCGGCGCCTGGAGATGGAGGGCGCCGACGAGATCCTGTTCGTGGAGCGGGGCAGGGGCCGGCGCCTGCGCCAGGCCTGGCTCACCGAGACCGCCCGCACCGTCTTCATCCCCCTGGTCCTGGAAGCCCCCTTCGAGGACGAGGTCGAGGTGGCCGAGGCCCTGGCCGACGGAGCCGACAAGATCGTGATCCCCGTGGCCGATCTCCCGGGCTTCGTCTCGCCCCGCTACGGGCGCACCCGCATCGTCGCCGCGGTGGGTGCCGGGGGGGCGCCGGTGCACGGCTGGAACGAATTCCACCGGGGCGGCCTGGACGCCGCCCATGCGGGCGAACTGCTCCTGACGGCGGAAGGCGACGATGTGGGCGCCCTGTGTGCGCGGATCGCTCGGTTCTCCATTCCCCTTGTGCTCCGCTGCGCGGATCCCGTCCTGGCCGGGGAGGCGCTGGGGCATGGGGCCGACGGCATCGCTTTTCCGGCTGGGAGGCGCACGTCGGCCGCGTTCAAGGCTCTGCTGGGTTCCGGGAGCGTGCCGATCCGCAGGTAGCCTATCCGTGAAGGACAGCCAGGGCGTCCCGCACGTTTTGGCGCTGGTCCACGGTGGTCACGAGGTTGTAGAGGCCCAGGAAATTGGGGTGGTTCAGGCCGGTGTGGATGAAGCAGCGGCGCTTGGCGGCCAGCACCTGGCCCAGGATCTCCCCACGCTCGGCGTCGGTGAAGGCGCGCCCCAGGTAGACGCCCAGGTTGTCCACGTCGTGCCCGGCCTGCTCCTTGAGCAGGGAGTCCAGGGCCGCCAGAAGCCAGATGAGATCCTCCACGGCGGTCTCCCGGCCCGCGTCATCCAGGGTGCGGAAGACGCGCACGGTCTCCAGGTGGTCCAGGCGGGCATGCTGCGCCTCCTCCAGCCAGTGGAACCGGAAGATCTCCCGGGTGAGGGGATCCAGATCCTCGGCGTCCTTCATGGCGGACGTGAAATGCTGCTGGGTCAGCCATTCGATGGCGGAGGTGAGGAGGAGCACGGCGCCCCGGCTGCGCCGGAGCACGGCCCCGGCCACCTCGTCCTCGCCCCCGATGCGGGCCAGGGTGAACCCGAGGCTTTCGTCGACGCGGCGCAGGACCTCCCGGAACAGGTGGATGTGCTTGACCTCTTCAGAGGCGAAGTTCGTCAGGGCATCGAAGGCCGAGCCGCCCGCGGTGCCGGCCTCCTGGGCCAGGGCCACCATCTCGGGCGCGATGAAGGCCTCCACGAAGGCGAAGAGGTGCGCATAGGCGCCCATCTCCACGTGGGTCAGGCGCCGCTTCTCCAGGGGATCCAGGCAGGTGACGCCCGCGGATCCCGACAAGGGATCCGGCAGCCATGGCCGGTCCGGGTCGAAATCGGCGAAGCCCAGGACGTCCCGGATCTTCCAGTTCACCTTGAAGGAACGCTCGAGGCAGTCCGCGTAGGAATACGTGCCCATGGCCCCACCTCCGCGCGGCAAGGTGCGGCGCCCGCCCCCTTGAAACACGCGGTGAATATGCGTCTCGGTCTTGATGACGTCAAGACCCCATTCTCGTCCATGCATGCCAAAGGAGGGGCATCGCTGCCCCTCCTTTGGCATCGCAGACGGACCCCTAGAAGATCGGGTCGCCGGGCTTGCGGCGCCAGGCTTCGGCGCGGCCCTTGCCGCCCTCGGTCTTGGCCTTCGCATCCTTGGTGGCCGTGTTGAGGCTCTCCAGGAGGCTGGGACCCAGGCGCGTGGCCGCGGCCTTGGTGATGCCCGGCGTGTGCACCCGTTCGGGCGCCTTCGCGGCACCCGCACTCTCGGTGGCTGCCTCGGCCTGCTCGCGGAGCCGCTTCTCGTACCAAAGCTTGCGCTTCGGGTCCAGGACGCGGACCTGCTTCACGCCACCGCCCTTACGCGTGGCTGTGGGCTTGGGTTTCAACTCCCTGCGGTCCTCCCGATGATCGGATTCAGGATCGGAGGCTTCTTCCAGGATCTTGGCGAGGTCCGCCAGGCTTCCAAGGCCGCGCTGCTTGCTCATGTTGTGACACGACTCCCAAAGGGCCTCATCCAGGCCCAAACATCAAGCCTACCCCCATAACATACGTGGACCAAGGCCAATTATCGGCGGAAGGCGATTGGACGGGTTTTTCCAGCGCCGCGCCACAGGGGTGCCGCGGCGCTGGCGTCCCCCTTCGGGAGGCCGTGTGAACGGTCAATACTTCAGTTTGATGTCCACGGGGTTCTTGAAGGTGTCATAGAGCGGCGAGGTGCGCATCACCGCCTCGTGCAGGTCCTTGATCTGCTGGGGGGTGCCGTTGCAGGAGAGGTTCACCTTCACCCGTATCTGGGAGAGTCCTGGCCTGATCTTCTTGTCCAGCTCCATGAAGCCGCGGAGATCGGTGTCGGTCTCCAGCTCGAAGCTGAGGTTGTGGATGTCGATGCCCATCCCCGCTGCCGTGTAGGCGTAGGTCACGTTCAGGCAGCTGCTCAGGGCGTGCAGGGCCGCTTCGGCGGCGTTGGCGCCCAGGTCGGTGCCCAGGAGGGTGGGCGGCTCGTCCCCCTCCAGGAAGACGGGCATGGCGCGCCTGTGCTCCTTGCCCAGGGCCATGTGGGAATCAAAGGTGCTCTGGGAGTGGGCGCCGTTGATCCACTTGGACCGGGAGCGGAAGGTAAGTTTTCCGAGCGAGGGGGTGCCTTTGACCTTGTCGACGAGCCCTGCGAGTTCTTCCAGGGATACGCCATTGTGTACGGTTGTCGTGGTGCTCATGTCGCCTCCGGGGGCGGACGACGTCCAAGGCGCGCGCCCTGTCCGCCCTCGGGTGCGGTGCGCGCGCCATCCATGGGGAGCCGGCGGGAATCCATCC
>DBME01000374.1:0-8945 GCA_002298155.1 Holophagaceae bacterium UBA706
AAGGCGAAGGGGCTGGTGCGGTTGCGGTCCGTGGCGTCCTGCTCCAGAGCTGGCAGGCTGGCGAGCTTCAGGTCCAGGAGCTGGGCCTCGCTGGCGTCGGCCACGTCGCCGCGCTCGATGGCCTCGAGGATGCGGTTGAGCTGGGAACCCAGGTAGGCGGACATGATGGCCGGCGGCGCTTCGTTGGCGCCCAGGCGGTGGTCGTTGCCGGCGAAGGCGATGGCCGCCCGCAGGAGGCCGCCGTGGCGGTGGATGGCCTTGAGGGTGGCCCCCAGGAAGTAGAGGAACTGGAGGTTCTCCTCCGGCGTCTTGCCGGGCTCCAGGAGGTTGTGGCCCTCGTCGGTGGCCATGCTCCAGTTCACGTGCTTGCCGGAACCGTTGACCCCCGCGAAGGGCTTCTCGTGCAGGAGCACCGCCAGGTTCTGGCGCTCACCCACCTGCTTGAGGATCTCCATGAGGAGCTGGTTGTGGTCCGAAGCCAGGTTGGCCGGCTCGTAGATGGGGGCGATCTCGAACTGGTTGGGGGCCACCTCGTTGTGGCGGGTCTTGGCGGGAATGCCCAGCTTGAAGCACTCCAGTTCCACTTCCTGCATGAAGCCCAGCACACGCTCCTTGATGCTGCCGAAGTAGTGGTCCTCCAGTTCCTGGCCCTTGGGGGGACGGGCGCCCTGGAGCGTGCGGTTGGCGAAGATGAGGTCGGGGCGTTCCCGGGCCAGGTCCAGGTCCACCAGGAAGTACTCCTGCTCGGGTCCGCACTGGGGGACCACGGTGGTGGCCCGGCTCTCGAAGTGGCCCAGGGCGTGCAGGGCGGCCTCCTTCACGGCCTCCATGGAGCGCAGGAGGGGCAGCTTGTTGTCCAGGGCCTCGCCGTGGTAGCCCACGAAGGCGGTGGGGATGCAGAGCGTGGTGCCCAGCGGGTTCTCCATGAGGAAGGCCGGGCTGGTGGCGTCCCAGACGGTGTAGCCGCGGGCCTCGAAGGTGGCGCGCAGGCCCCCTGAGGGGAACGAGCTGGCATCCGGTTCGCCCTGGATGAGCTGGCTGCCGGAGAACTTCTCGATGACCACGCCCGCCTCGTCCCAGGCGATGAAGGCGTCGTGCTTCTCCGCGGTGGCGCCGGTCATGGGGAGGAACCAGTGGGTGAAGTGCGTGGCCCCGTGCTCCAGGGCCCACTCCTTCATGGCCTGGGCGACGCCGTGGGCGGTCTCGGGGGTCAGGGGCTCGCCCCGCTTCAGGCTGTGGCGGAAGGCCTTGAAGACTTCCCGGGGCAGCCGTTCGCGCATGGTCCGCTCATTGAAGGTGTTGCAGCCGAAGAAGCGGCTGACCTTCATCTGGTCCAAGCGATGGATGTCTGAACCTTTGATGGCCTGGGCGTTGCTCATGGACCCCCCTGTCCTGGAAGAAAAAAGCGGGCCTCCTCACGGAGAACCCACGGATCGTGCTCGGCTGTGACGCAGATCACAGCATAGAACCCAGGCAGGCCCCGCTCAAGACGTTCCTTGGCTTTGGCGGCGGGTGGCAAGAAATGTGTTTGTAAAAAATTTGATTTTCCCAAGCCGGCGCCCAGCGCGGGGGGACCCCGGCGCGGGCGCGGTAGAATCGGACCATGAGCGCGCCGTCCCTTCCCTACCTTCCCGACCTGGAGACCATCGATCCGTCGCTGGATCTCCGGGCCGAAATCGAGCGGCTGCGGCGGGAGCGCAACGCGGTCATCCTCGCCCACTACTACCAGGAGCCCGAGATCCAGGACCTGGCGGATTTCGTGGGGGACAGCCTCCAGCTCTCCCAGGCCGCGGCGAAGACCCCGGCCGATGTCATCGCCTTCTGCGGCGTGCACTTCATGGCCGAGACCGCCAAGATCCTCAACCCCGGCAAGCGCGTCGTCATCCCCGACCTGGACGCGGGCTGCAGCCTGGCGGACCGCTGCCCCGCGGACGCCTTCGGGGAATGGCTGAAGAACTACCCCGACCACAAGGTCGTGAGCTACATCAACTGCTCCGCCGGCGTGAAGGCCCACTCCGACATCATCTGCACCAGCTCCAACGCCGTGCGGGTCGTGGAGAGCTTTCCTCGGGACCAGAAGCTGGTGTTCGCTCCGGACCGCCACCTGGGCCGCTGGGTGATGCGCCAGACCGGGCGGGACATGGTGCTGTGGCCCGGCTTCTGCATCGTGCACGAGCAGTTCACCGCCCTGCGCGTGGCCCAGCTCAAGGCCCGCCACCCCGGGGCGCGCATCATCGTCCACCCCGAGTGCGACGCCACCGTGAGCCGCATGGCCGATTTCGTGGGCTCCACCGCCGCCCTGCTGAAGTACGTGGGCACCGAACCCGCCATGTCCTTCATCGTGGGCACCGAGGCTGGCATCCTGCACCAGATGCACAAGCTCCGGCCGGAAGCCGAGCTGATCCCCATCCCCGCCGACAGCGGCTGCAACTGCGCCCTGTGCCCCTACATGAAGCTCAACAGCATCGAGAAGCTCTACCTGGCCCTGCGCGATCTGCAGCCGGAGATCCTTCTGGATGAGGACCTCCGCCGCCGGGCCCTGGGCCCCGTGGAACGGATGCTGGCCCTGGGCTGAGTCACTGCAGGGTGGGATGGACGAGGCTCTCCGCGAGGCGGAGGGCCAAGGTCTCCATGGGCGCGGCGATGAGGATGATCCCGCCGGGCGCGGCGGGGCAGGTGCGGAACCGGGGCGGGGGCGCCAGGACGACTTCGCCGGCCTGGGGTTCCCGCGGCGTCAGGTCCTTCCAGGTGTCCATCGGGACCCGCCGGCGCCGCCCGCCGGCCGCCAGTTCCAGTTCGCCATCCCAAACCATGTCCAATTCCAGCCAGGCGCCCAGGATGATGCCGTCCCCATCGTCTACGGCAAGGCAACAGCCGGCCACCTGGCCGCCCTGGGTTCCGATCCAGGCCAAGGTGGGCACCGGCACCTGGCAGAGGACGCCTCCGGGGCCCTGGACCTCGGGTCCCTCCAGGCGCGTGCCGTCCCAGCGCCGGACCCCCGTGGGCCGGGGCAGGCAGGGCAGGACCCTGGCCTCCGCCACCCGGGGCGCCAGGGCTTCGGGCAGTCCGTGCCGGCGTTCCCATTTCTCAGCGTAGGCTAGCGCCTGGCGCACCCGGTGCAGCGCCCGGGGGCCGCCCTCCAGGAGCCGCCGCAGGCAGGGCGGCACCAGCTCTGCGGCCAGGGCCTCGGGACGCCCCTCCCCCAGCTTGGCCAGCCGCATGTGCTCCACCCGGTTCACGTCCACGAAGCGGGCCGGATCGCTGGGCAACTGCGCCACCAGCGCCATGCGCTCCCGGGGACCTTCGCTCCAGACGGCCGTTCCCAGCCTCATCCCTGCGTCCTCAGCCAGGCCTGGGTCGCGGGCCGCACGGGCCGCGGGCGCTGGGTGGCGAAGTCCATCATCACCTGCACCGTCTGGCCTTCGGCCAGCACGACCTCGTCCTTGGTGCGGATCACCCGGTAGGCCAGCGTGAAGGACGTGTGGCCCACGTGCGGACACCGCACCTCCACCCTCACATCGTCGCCCAGGAGGATGGGCTTGCGGTAGTCCAACTCCACACGGGCGATGAGGAAGCCCTCCTCCTGAAAGGAGCGGCCGGCCAGGTACCCGCCCCACCAGCGGGTGCGGGCATGCTCCAGGTAGGTGACGAACACCGCGTGGTTGACGTGCCCCAGGGCGTCCAGGTCCGCGAAGCGCACATCGATGGGCAGGGAAAAGGCCATGTCGCCTCCTTCCAACAATGTATCATCCTGAATCATGGACCTACGCAGACGCGCTCCCTGGACCCCTGATCGTGCATGGGCCGATCCGTTCATCGCCACCCTGGCGCTGCTCATCATCCTCGCGGTGGGTGGCATGGCCCGGATGCGCAAGACGAAGCCCGCGCTGCCCGCCGAGCGGGTTGACCTCCAGGGCACCCTGGCGGACGTGGCCCTGGCCGCCCCCAAGGTGCTGGGCGGCATGACCGGCGGGGCCGTCGCCCCCCGGGACACCCTGAAGGATCTCGTCGCCAAGGGCGGCAAAGGCTGGGACCAGGCCCTCCTGGCCGTCCACGCCGCCGAGAAGGGCGATCTTGACCTGGGCGCCCGGCTGGCCAAGGAAGCCCCCGGCGCCCGGGGCGCCGCCTTCCTGCGCACCTGGACCTGGGCCTACACGGGCGAAGGCCCCGCACCGACCCCCGACGATCGCAAGCAGGCTTCGGACGGCCTGGGCAACGGCTACGCCGCCGGCATGCTGGAAGCCCGGTGTCTGACCCGGTCCGGAGCGGACGGCAAGCCCAGCCAGGCCCGCGCCGAAGCCTGGGTCCTGCCCCGCCTGGCGGCCCTGGTGGCCGCGGGCCTCGCCGGCCTCGTCCTCGTGCTGGGCGGCCTCAGCTTCATGATCTACCTCGCCCTGAGCCGCGCCCCCCAGCGGGTCCTGCCCCGCTACGCCATGTCGGGCCGCGCCCTCCTCATCGTGCTGCTGGGCTGGTTCCTCACCCACATCAGCGCGGGCTTCTTCATCGGCTACCTTCTCGCCCTGCTGCCCTTTCTCAAGCCCATCGGCCTGCCCCTGACCTACGCCTTCCACGCCACCCTGGGCACCCGGTACCTCTGCTGGGCCGAGGGCATCACCTTCCGGGAACTGTGGGTCCGCGTGGCCCCGGGCGGCCACCGCCGCGCCCTCCTCACCTCCTTCGGCTACATCGCCCTGGCCTTCACGATGGTCATGGCGGTGGCCATGGTCATCAGCCCCTTCCTCCGCAATGCGGAGCCCCCCCAGCGGGAGCTCATGGACCTCCTCACCCGCCTGCGCGGACCCCTGGCCGTGGTCCTCACCTTCCTGACGGTGGCCGGACTGGCGCCGTTCTTCGAGGAACTGATCTTCCGGGGCTTCCTGCTCCCGTGGCTGGGCGAGCGTCTTGAAACCCGCCTGGGCAGGCGCGGCGGCTGGCTCCTGGCCATCGCCATCACCGGCCTCACCTTCGGCGCCATGCACATGCAGCCCGTGGGCCTGCCCACCCTCAGCACCCTGGGCATCGTCCTGGGCTTCGCCTTCCTGCGCACCGGCAATCTCTACACGGCGATCCTGGTGCACAGCATGTGGAACGGCGGGCTGTTCCTCTTCATGCGGTTCGTCGGCTGACCGGACCGAAGAAGAAGCCTAACTAGCGGGCATACTCCACGGCCCGGGTCTCGCGCATGACGGTGACCTTGATCTGGCCGGGATACTGCATTTCGCCTTCGATGCGCTTGGTGACGTCCTTGGCGAGCCAGAAAGCCTGGTCGTCGTTCACCTGGCCGGCGTCCACCATGATGCGGATCTCGCGGCCCGCCTGCATGGCGAAGCTCTTCTGGACGCCCTTGTAGCTGTTGGCGATGGCTTCCAGGGCCTCCAGGCGCTTGACGTAGGTCTCCAGCATTTCCCGGCGCGCGCCGGGGCGGGCGGCGCTCAGGGCGTCCGCGGCGGTGATGAGCATGGCTTCCACGGTCTTGGGCTCGAAGTCCCCGTGGTGGCAGCTCATGGCGTGGATGACGGGATCCTTCTCCCCGAAGCGCTTGAGGAGCTCCATGCCGATCTCGATGTGCGTCCCTTCCACTTCCCGGTCGATGGCCTTGCCGATGTCGTGGAAGAGGCCGGCACGCCGGGCGAGGCGCTGATCCGCGCCCAGTTCCGCGGCCATGTATTCGGCGATGCGCGCCACTTCCTTCGTGTGCTCCAGGACGTTCTGGCCGTAGCTGGTGCGGTAGTTGAGACGGCCGATGAGCTTGTGGAGCTTGGGGTGCACGTCCGGGAAGCCCAGGGAGATGGCCGCGGCCTCGCCCAGTTCCTTGAGGTGCTGGTCCATGTCGATCTTGGTCTTCTCAACCACCTCCTCGATGCGGGCCGGATGGATCCGGCCGTCGGCGAGGAGTTTGAGGATGGCCTGCCGGGCCACTTCCCGGCGGATGGGGTCGAAGCTGCTCACCACGATGGTCTCGGGCGTGTCGTCCACGATGAGGTCGCAGCCCGTGGCCTTTTCCAGGGCCCGGATGTTGCGGCCCTCGCGCCCGATGATGCGGCCCTTGAGATCGTCGCTGGGCAGCTGGACGGAACTGACGGCCGCTTCGGACACCACGTCCGAGGCCAGCCGCTGGATGGCGGCGGTGATGGTCCACCGGGCACGCTTCTGGGCCTCTTCCTGGGCTTCGTCCTCGATGCGGCGCACCAGCTTGGCGGAGTCCATCTTGGCGGTGTACTCCAGCTGGCTCACCAGCTCCTGCTTGGCGTCGTCCCGGGTCAGGCCGGCGATCTCCTCGAGCTTCTTGGCCTGCTCCTCCACGAGCCGCTTGGATTCCGTCTGGAGGGCCGCGAGCTTTTCCTGCTCCTCCTTGACCCGCTCCGTCTTGGTTTCCACTTCCTTCTGCTTCTGGTCCACCTGGGTCAGCTTCTTGTCGAGGCTGTCCTCCTTGCTCTGGAGACGCTGCTCCTGCTTTTCCAGGGTCTGCATGCGCTCGTTGGCGAGCTTCTCGGCTTCCTGCCGGGCCTGGAGCGCCTGCTCCTTGGCCTTGAGCTCCGCCTCCTTGCGCATGGCGTCGGCTTCCCGCTGGCCGCGGTTGATGACCTTGGCGGCCTCCTTCTCGGCCTCCGCGATCAGCCGTTCACGCTCGGCCTTGAGTTCGGCCTCGGCCTTGGCCGTGGCCTTGGAGACGTCCACGACCGCCGCCTGGGCGCGCCGGAACTGGAAGATGAACGCCGCCATGGCCAGGACGGCCACAACGAGAAAAATCCAAGCCAATGGGTTCATGGGACGACTCCTGGGGGTTGGGAGGCGTCGGCATAGGAGCCTGATGGACGATGAGGATCCCCGCTCGGTCGTGGAGGCTTGCCGTGTTCCCTAGCAAGTAGGGGGGCTACCAGGTTCCCAGTTTAAGGCGCGCCGACGCGCGGAACGCACAAGGCTGGGGGGAAGGTCTCCCGTGGCGTAATACGGAACAAGCGCTTGGCCGTCTCACGGGCCTCGCAGGGATCAAATGGCAGTGTCCTCGCCCGTCCTCTCGAAGAGGGGGCCGGCGGAGGTGTTCTCTTCGTCCGGAACATCGTCAAGTAGCTTGGTGAGCGTCAGTTCCAGGTCCTGTGTTTGCCGACTTCGGTCCTGTTCCAGACGCGCCACGCGGTGCGCCAGGTTCAGGGCCCCCATCAGCAGCCATGTGGATGTGTCCAGCGCTGATGGCGGTACTCCCCATCTTAGCTCATAGGCACGTTCCATGTCGCGGAAGGTGTCCTCCAGAATCTGGGTGGCCTGCCGGATCTCCTCGGGCCCGGCCGAGGAATGGGCCCGCACGATCCGGCCCAGGATTTCCAGGGAGACCTCGGCGGGAAGGGTCATTCGAGCCCCTCGACCATCTTGAGGATGGCCTCCACCTGCTTGCGCACGCCTTCCCGCTCCTTCTGCCAGCCCGCCTGGTCGGCCTGGAGATCCTCCAGGCGCCGGCGCAAGCTCCGCAGTTCCTCGTCATGCGTGCCCATGTCCGCCTTGAGGGCGGCCAACTCGTCCCGGTACTGGTTCCGCTGCTGGACCAGGGCCTGGAGCTTGGTTTCGAGCTGTTTCAGAACATCCATGGCTGCCTCGTTGACCTCATTCTAGCCCCGAAGTCGGGCCCCGAGGGCCTTGGCGGCCTCCAGGGCGGAAAGAACCCAACCCTCGACCTCTTCTCCGGTGAGGGTCCGGTCCATGGCCTGGAACTTCAGGCGCATGAGCCAGGCCTGGGTGCCCTGGGGCAGGCTCTTGTGCCGGAAGACGTCCACGCACCGGAGATCCTGGAGGGGGGTCCCGGCCAGGGCGGCCTCCATGGCCTCCTTCAGGGGTCCATAGGGCTGGTCCAGGTCCACCAGGAGCGAAAGGTCCCGCTCCATCATGGGGAACCGGCTGAAGGGGGCGAAGCGCGGGATGACCCGCTCGCTGGCGTCCGGGATGGCGGACAGGGGGGCCTCGAAGTGCCAGCCCAGCCGGGTCGCGCCCTCGGCATCCGTGAACTCCCAGCGGCCGAAGGCCTGGATGGCCTCGTCCGTCACGCCGATGGTTCGCAGAATGCCCAGGAGCCGGCTCCGGCCCTCGGAACCCGACAGGCGATTGGGCGGCGTCAGGGGATCCTCCCCGCCGCTTTCCCCGCCCCAGACCAGACCCAAAGTCCAGGTTTCGGTGACCGGCTGGCCCTCCATGGCCCGGAAGACCGGGGCGATTTCGAAGAACCGCACTTCCCGGGCTCCCTTTTCCAGGTTGAGCCGGGCGACCCCGTCCAGGTCCCGCAGCAGGGTTCCGCGCATGACCGAATAGTCCTCGCCCAGGGGGTTGCCGAGGGTCCGCCTGACCGGGCTGTCGCCGAAGCCATGGCCCGAGGCCTCCTCGCGGTCGTCGCCGAAGCCCAGGGTCACCGTCTGGTAGAAGCCCAGGTTGGCGAGACGGGAAGCCAGCTTCCGGCGCTTGAGGTAGTCCGGTGCCAGGGGCGCGGGGGAGCTCTCGAGGGGGGGCAGGACGGCGGGAATGCCTTCGTAGCCCAGCAGGCGCAGCACTTCCTCCGCCATGTCCTCGGGCAGGGCCAGATCATGGCGCCAGGTGGGCGGCTGGACCCGCAGGCCACCGTCCACAGGTTCGACCGAGCAGCCCAGGGCGCGCAGCAGTTCCTGGGCACGCTGAGGGTCAACCGGACGGCCCGAAACCCGGTCCGCCATGGCGAAGGGCAGGACGACGGCAGGCCGTGGAGCCGGACCGGCGCCCACGGACCAGGCGGACACGAGCCGGGCGCCAGCCCAGTCGCGCAGGCGCTGGGCCAGGAGGTCGCGGGCCACGGGGGCCATGGCGGCATCCGCGCCCCGGCCGAAGCGGTGGGAGGCGTCCGTGTGCAGGCCGTGGCGGTGGGCCATGGCCCGCACGGTGCGGGGTTCGAACCAGGCGCTCTCCAGGAGCACCCGGCGGGTGGCGGT
>DBME01000374.1:8959-14462 GCA_002298155.1 Holophagaceae bacterium UBA706
CACGGCGCCGGTCTCGTCGGCGATGACGAGGTCGCGGGAGGTGAGCGTGCGCTCCACCCCGTCAAGGGTGGTCAGCTTCTCCCCGTCGCGGCCCCAGCGCACGGCGAGGAAGCCCTTCACCTTGTCCGCGTCGAAGGCGTGGGTGGGGTGGCCATAGCGGTGCAGGAGCTCGTTGGAGGCGTCCACCGCGGGCATGTCCTTGGCCCCGGCGCCCAGGGCGGCCAGGAAGGCCTTGACGGCTTCCGGCGTCCCCTGGGCCCGGCCCAGCTCCAGCACGGCGGTGGCGTAGAACGGCCCGGCGTCACCCGCCTCGAGGCGGATGGGCAGAAGGGCCTCGCCCTCCTGGAGGGCTTCCACGGCCAGAGGCGAAAGCGGCGAGCCCAGCTTGGCGGCCAGGTCCCGGGCCATGCCCCGGTGGGACTGGGCATCACCCCGGTTGGCGGTGATGTCCACGTCCAGGACCTGGGTCCCGTCCACGGACTCGACCCCGTCCACGGGGAAGCCCAGGCCCGCCAGGAGCTCGCAGAGCTCGGGCACGGGGATGCCTTCAAGGGCGGGGAGTTCCTGCCGGAATGCGCGGAGTTCGATGAGCATCAGTCCAGCCCTCCCATGTTCTTGAGGAATCTCTGGTCGTTTTCGAAGAAGAGGCGGAGGTCGGGGGTCTGGCTCACCATCATCGCGGTGCGCTCGACGCCCATGCCGAACGCGAAGCCGCTCCACACCGCGGGATCGATGCCCGCGTAGGACAGCACGTTGGGATGGATGAGTCCGGCGCCCAGCAGCTCGACCCAGCCCGAGCCCTTGCAGACCCGGCAGCCGGAGCCGCCGCACAGGGGGCAGCGCACGTCCATCTCGGCCCCGGGTTCCACGAAGGGGAAGTAGCTGGGGCGGAACCGCACCTCGGCGCCCGGACCGAACAGCGCCTTCATGGCGTAGGCCAGGGTGCCCTTGAGGTGGTGCATGCCGATGCCCTTGCCCACGAGCATGCCTTCCACCTGGTGGAACATGGGGCTGTGGGTGGGATCGATCTCATCCTTGCGGTAGACGCGGCCCGGGGCCAGGAAGCGGATGCCCCCGGCGCGCTCCAGCTCGCTGAGGCCATCGGGGCCCTTGGCGGCGATGCGCGTGAGGACGCGCACCTGCACGGGGCTGGTGTGGGTGCGCAGCAGCAGGCCGTTCCCCTCACGGAAGTAGAACGTGTCGGCGCTGCCCCGGGCCGGATGGTCCTCGGGGATGTTCAGGCCGTCGAAGTTGTGCTCCTCGGTTTCCGCTTCGGGGCCCTCCTCCACGTGGTAGCCCAGGGGGCGGAACACATCCACCAGGCGGTCCATGAGGCGGTTCAGGGGGTGCAGCGCGCCCTGGGCGGGGATGGGTGGCGGCAGGCCCGGATCCCAGGCGTTGGCCAGGGCCGCGGAGCGCTTGCGGGCCTCCTCCAGTTCCGTCTGGCGGGCCCGCAGGCCCTCCTCCCACTGGGTCTTGAAGGCGTTCACGGCGGCGCCCAATTCGCGCTTGCTCTCCTTGGGCGCGGCCTTGAGCAGCTCCATCATGCGCGCGGCATGGCTGCCGTCGCGGCCCACGAAGGCCCCCTTCAGGCGCAGCAGGGCGTCCAGGTCGCCGCAGGCCGCCAGGGCCTCTGGGAAGCTCCGGTGGGCTTCCTCGATGTCGGGGGGTAGCAGGGAAGGTACCATGGGGGTGTCCTCAAAACAGAGAAAGGCCGCAAGAGCGGCCTTCCGGTCTGTTGCGATGTGGAGATTGCTTCGCTCAGCCCTTGGCCACGGCCACGAGCTTGGTAAAGGCCTCCGGGTTGCGCACGGCGAGATCGGCGAGGATCTTCCGGTCGAGGCCGACGCTGGACTTCTTCAGGCCGCCCATGAAGCGGGAGTAGGAGATGCCGTTCATCTCGCAGGCGGCGCCGATGCGGACGATCCAGAGACGACGGAAATCGCGCTTCCGCACCTTCCGGTCGCGGTAGCTGTAGAGCAGGGCCTTTTCGACGGCTTCCTTCGCGCTCCGGTAGAGGCGGGACTTGGCGCCGTAGAAACCCTTCGCGAACTTCATCATGCGCTTGCGGCGCTGAACTCGCTTAAATCCACGTTTTACACGGGTCATCGTTGTTCCTTTCCTTGTGGCAATCCCGCTCGGGGATTTTCAAAGCCACTGCGGGGGTGGCGACAGCCACCGGGGTCCTTGGGTCTTCCTGATCAGGCGTAGGGAAGCATGGCGCGGACGCGTCCGAGATCGGACTTGTCGACCATTCCGCCCATGTCCAGCTTGCGCTTGCGCTTGCTGGCCTTGCTGGTCAGGATGTGGCGCTGGTGGGAACAGCCGCGCTTGAAGAGACCGCTGCCGGTCTTCTTGAAGCGCTTCTGGGCGCCCTTGTGGGTCTTGAGCTTGGGCATGACGTACCTCTAAGCGGTGGGTGGATCAGATCGATCCGGCGACCTTCGCTCCCTCCGCCGCGGGTTGGGTCCCATCGGCTTCCGGAGTTGGGGGTTTGGTAGGCTTGACTTTCTTCACCTGTTCCACGGGCCGGGGAATGATGATGGCGTGCATGTCGCGGCCATCGATGCCGGCGGGTTTCTCGACGATGCACTTCTCGCCGATGCGGCCCAGGACGTCCTCGATGATGCGGTAGCCGATGTCCCGGTGGACCACTTCACGTCCGCGGAACATGACGACGACCTTCACTTTGTCACCCTCTTCGAGGAAGCGGAGGATGTGTTTGACCTTGAAATCGAAGTCGTGGTCGTCGGTGCGGGGGCGGAACTTCACCTCCTTGACCACGATGTTCTTCTGTTTGGCTCGTGCGGCGTGTTCCCGCTTGGCCTCCATGAACTTGTACTTTCCATAGTCCATGATTCTGCAAACAGGAGGGTTGGCTGTGGGCGACACTTCAACTAGATCAAGGCTTTTGGCCTCAGCAACCCGGACGGCTTCAGCGGGCGTCATGACCCCCAACTGCGCTCCGTCTTCGTCGATGACTCTGACTTCCGGCGCCCGGATGCCATCGTTGATTCGCGTTTCGTTAGCTCGGATACGTTCCTCCCCATCAATGCAAGGAAAGTGATGTTATCAGTTTATTCCGAAAAAATAAAGGAAAGTTACCGTGCCCTCGACCTGATCTCCTGGACCAGGCCGTCAAAGAAGCCGTCCAGCGGCTGTGCCCCCAGGTCGCCCCGGTGGCGGTGCCGCACCGACAACGTGCCGGCGGCGGCCTCGCGGTCCCCCAGCACGAGCATGTAGGGAACCTTGCTCAGCTGGGCGTCGCGGATCTTGGCATTGATCTTTTCATTCCGAAGGTCCAGTTCCACCCGGATACCCAGGTCGAGGGCCTTGTCGCGGATGGAGCGGGCGTAGTCGTGGGCCCGGTCCGTGATGGGCAGGACGGCCACCTGCACGGGAGCCAGCCAGGTGGGGAAGGCGCCGGCGCAGTGCTCGATGAGAATTCCCATGAACCGTTCAAGGCTCCCTAGGATGGCCCGGTGCAGCATGACGGGCTGGGCCTCGGTGCCGTCGGGCTTCACGTAGATGAGGCCGAAGCGGCTGGGCATGGAGTAGTCCACCTGCAGGGTGCCCAGCTGCCAGGGGCGGCGCAGGGCGTCCAGCACCTGGAAGTCGATCTTGGGCCCGTAGAAGGCGCCATCGCCAGGATTGATGTTGAAGGGCATCTCCGCCTCGTTGAGGGCGGCGGCCAAGGCCCCCTCCGCGTGGTCCCAGATCTCATCGCTGCCCAGGCGGCTTTCGGGCCGGGTGGACAGGTTCACCCGCAGCTCGTCGAAGCCGAAGGTGTGGTAGACGTTCTTGATGAAGGCGAGGAAGGAGGCCATCTCCTCCTTCATCTGGTCCGGGGTGCAGTAGATGTGGGCGTCGTCCTGGCAGAAGGTGCGCACCCGGGTCAGGCCGTGGGTGACGCCGGACCGCTCATAGCGGTGCAGGCGCCCGAAGTCGGCGTAGCGGATGGGCAGGTCCCGGTAGCTGTGCCGGCCATTGCCGTAGATCAGGCAGTGGCTGGGGCAGTTCATGGGCTTNNTAAGTACATGTTGTCCACATAGTGGTCGTAGTGCCCGCTGGTCTTCCACAGGGCCACGTCCAGCGCCTGGGGCGTGATCACCTCGGAATACCCCTGGCGAGCGTAGAGGGACCGCATGTAGTTCACGAGCTCGTTGTAGACGATGGTGCCCTTGGGGTGGAAGAAGGGCGAGGCCGGCGCTTCCTGATGGAAGGAGAACAGGCCCAGTTCCTTGCCCAGCTTGCGGTGGTCCCGGTTGCGGGCCTCCTCCAGCAGGCGCAGGTGCTCCTCCAGCTCCTTGGCGGTGTTGAAGGCCGTGCCGTAGATGCGGCAGAGCTGGACGTTCTTCTCGTCGCCCTTCCAGTAGGCCGCCGCGGTATTGAGGAGCTTGAAGGCCTTGAGCTTGGCCACGTCAGGCACGTGAGGCCCGCGGCAGAGGTCGTAGAAGTCGCCCTGGCGGTAGCCCGTGATCGTCTCGCCGGCCGGAATGTCCGAGACCAGCTCGACCTTCAGCTGCTCACCCATCCCCTGGAACCGCGCGATGGCGTCGTCCCGGTCCAATTCCTCCCGATCGACGGGGCAGCCCTCCTGGGTGAGGCGCCGCATCTCCGCCTCGATGGCCACCAGGTCATCGGGCGTGAAGAAAGGCTCAACCATGAAATCATAATAAAAACCATCCTCGATGACCGGGCCGATACCGACCTTCGCATTGGGGAAAAGCCGCTTCACCGCCTGCGCCAGAAGGTGCGCCGTGGAGTGCCGGATGACGTCCAGCGAATCCGGATCCTTGGACGTGACGATGGAGACCTTGGCCTGGTCCGGAAGCGGCGCCTTGAGATCGCGCAGCTTGCCGTCGACCTTCACCGCGAGCGCCGCGTCAAGAAGGCGCGGGCTGATGGTCAGGGCCAGATCCGCGCCGGTAGCCCCATCCAGCAGTTCGCGGACGGAATCATCGGGAAGACGGACGGAAATGGCCATGGTCACCTCAGCGGTAAACGATCATTTTACCGCAAAGCCGCCGGCAGCGCCCGCATCATGTTCAGACGTGGCGGTCAACGGATGGAAGGGAGGGGGGAAAAGCAGGAGGGGAATCGTGCTGGAAATGGAAAATAGGATAGGCCAGCGTCCACATCGGGTCCTTCTCCACCCGTAATGACGATCCCAAACAAACTATCCATTCATATTCTTATCCTTTCTCAGCGACCCTCAGCGACCCTCTGCCACCTCTGCGATAAATTTTTAAAACCAGGTCTCTCGGCGCAAAAGTTACTTGCGTCGAAGCACCCAAGAAAAAAACTAAATCGCTGAGGTGGCAGAGGGTCGCTGAGGGTCGCTGAGAAAGGATAAATAAGAGAAACAAATAAGAAAGGGATTTCAAGAAAGCCGTGCCTGGCGAGGCCGGTTGCGTATGCTTGACCCCCAAGGTCCTCGTTTTTCGGTAATAAAAAGCCCCCGCGTGAGCGGGGGCTTAGTGTTTTAACGTCGCGGCGACCT
>DBME01000161.1 GCA_002298155.1 Holophagaceae bacterium UBA706
GTCGCGGAACGCGACTGCAGAATGCAGAGGGGGCGCAATGGGGGGACCCGGACCAAGGTCCAGCCACGGGGGGCTATTTGACGAGGTCGCCGGCCTTCACGAAGATCACTTTGCCGGTGGTGGCGGGGATGAGCTTTTCCAGGGCGGCCACCGTCTCGGGGTAGATGTGGCCGATGATCACCACCTGGCCGTCCTTGCGGGCGATGGCCAGGGCGCGCTCCCATTGCTTCTCCATCTCGGGGAAGCTCTTGTCGTCATCCAGGAAGACCTTGCGCTGGACGGTGGGCACCGACAGTTCCTGGGCCACGTCGAAGGCCACGGAATCCTTCTCGGTGCGGCTGTCCACGAAGAAGCACTTGCGGCTCCGGATCTCCTCGAGGATCCACCGCATGCGGGTGCGGTCGGGGGTGATGCGGGAGCCCATGTGGTTGTTCACGCCCTTGCGGAAGGGGACCTCGGCCAGGGCCTTGGCCACGCGGGCACGGATCTCCTTCTCGCTGAGGTCGAACATCACGGCGTCGGGGCCGGGGTCCTTGCCGGGGCCGGGGTAGCCCACGGGTTCCATGGGCAGGTGGAGCATCACTTCCTTGCCCCGATCATGGGCGATCTCGGCGGAGGCCCGGGTGTTCTCCTGGTACGGCAGCACCGCCACGGAGAAGGCCACCGGCTGCGAGCAGAGGCGGGTCACCAGTTCGGTGAGGGCGTAGCCCAGGTCGTCGATGACCACGGCCATGCGGGGAAGCTTTCCGGCCGGAGGTGCCGGGGCGGGAGCCGGCGCAGGCACGGGCGGGGGCTCGTGCTTCGGCGTGGCGGGCTGGACCGGGTGCGGCTTGGGCGCGGGTGTGACGGTCTCGCCATCGCCGGGCAGGCGGCCCTTGCGGGAGCAGGACTGGGTGGACAGAAGTGCCCCGATGCCCAGGCCCAGCAGGACCATGGCTACGGCCAATGCGGCCAGGCGGGGAGTGGACGCGCGGCCCCCTCGACGACTCGCCATGGGTTCAGGTCGTTTCCGGGTCCACGGGGATCCTGCGCCACAGGCCGGAAACCAGGACCGGATCGCGCCGGTTCATCCGGGGCAGCTTCAGGAGGGCATCCTTGGACTTGTCGGCGAGTATCTCCAGGATCTTGGGGAGGGGGTCCTCGTCAGGCTTGAGGTTCTTGAAGATATGATCTGCTGGCACGCCAGGCTGACTGGCTTCGGCGGGCCGGCCGCCCTCGGCGGCGCGGGCCTTGAGGGCTTCGGGCTTCTCGCCGCCCAGGCCCAGGAATTCCCCGCCGGCGCCGAGCCAGCGCTTGTTCACCACTTCCGCGGCGCCGCCCTGACGCAGGGGGAAGCGCGTGCGCTGCACGCCCAGGCCCATGGTCCGGTCCCCGAACACCGGGGCGCCCTGCTTCTTGAGGGCGGAGGAGACGGCTTCGGCGGCGCCGGAGGTCCAGGGTCCCTGGAGCACGGCCACCTTGGCGAAGGGGGGGAGGGAGGCGGGCACGACGGACACGGGCATGTCGGCCTTGCCGGTCTCCTGGACGGTGGCCAGCGGTCCGGCGCCCACGAACAGGCCCGCCACCAGGGCGGCCTCGTTCAGGTCGCCGCCGGTGCAGCGGCGCAGGTCCAGAACCAGGGGCAGCTTGTGGTCCAGGCCCTGGAGCATGGCCTTGAGCTCGGCGCTGCGGCCCGGGAGGAGGTCCTCCACGCCCACGAGGTTGATCTTGGCCTCCTTGCGCAGGAAGGCGGGGGGCGGCACGATCTTCTCGCGCTTGAGGGTGATCTTCTTAAGTTCCCCATTGGCCGCGGCGTAGCGCAGCAGGGAGATCTCGGAACCGGTGGCGCCGCGGAGCCTGCGCTCCAGGGTCCAGCTGCTCATGGGGCCGATGGAATCCCCGTCCAGCTTGCGGATGACGTCCCCGGGCTGGAAGCCGGCCTTGGCGGCGGGACTCCCGGCGGTGACGCCCAGCACCTGGGCGTAGATCTGGCGTTTCATGACGGTGATGCCCACGCCGGCGGGGCCGGGGTCGGGAAGGCGCAGGTCCTCGGGGGAGAGGTAGGCGTTGAGGGGGTGGGCCCGTTCCAGGGCGGCCTGGATGCCACCGCTGATCACCTTTTCCATGTCCGGCGGATCGACGTAGTTGTCCTTGATGAGCGACAACACGTCCTGGATGTCCGAAAGGCCGGCGAGGGGGTCCTGGCTCGCGGGTTTCAGCTCGCGGCGGGGTGCCTCCTGCACGGGATGGAAGACGACCGGGTAGGTGAAGAGCGCCACCACGGGGAAGGTAAACAGGGAGAGCCAGGTGCGCTGATGCATGCCCTAGTGTACGCGGATTTCCATCCGGGACGCGAGATCATCCAGGCAGAGATCCACCGCCCGGTTGCCTTCGGACCTGGAAAGGCCCGCCAGGAGGGCGGGGTCGCCCATGAGGCGGGCGGCCTCCTCGGCCAGGGGCAGCTCCATGCCGGGCCCCTGAAGGACCACCCGGGCCCGGCCCTCCGCGGCCATGGCCCGGGCATTGCCGACCTGGTGGTCCCCGGCACTCCCGGGCATGGGGACCATGACGGCCGGCCGCCCCGCGGCCTTGAGCTCCGCGCAGGTGCTGGCGCCGGCCCGGGTGACCACGAGGCTGGCGGATTCCATCTGGCGGTCCATGAACTCCAGGAAAGGGGCCAGCTTGTGCCGGGGGTGCCGCGGCCGGGCCGAAAGGTCGGGGAAGGAGGGCAGGCCCGTCTGGTGCAGGATGTCCCAATCCGGGAAGCGCTCCAGCAGCCCGGGGGCCGCCGCGAAGACCGCCTCGTT
>DBME01000378.1 GCA_002298155.1 Holophagaceae bacterium UBA706
AGATCGAGGCCGGCAAGCTCGAGCTGGAGCGCATCGGCTTCGACCTGCAGGGCCTCCTGGACGACCTGCTCGCCATCCTGGGCTTCAAGGCCCACGGCAAGGGCGTGGAGCTGGTCACCTGGATCCAGGGCACCGCTCCCACCAAGCTCCTGGGCGACCCCACGCGGCTGCGGCAGGTGCTCTCCAACCTCACGGACAACGCCCTGAAGTTCACGGCCGAGGGCTCGGTGACCATCCGCGTCTTCCTTGACCACCAGGAGGGCAACGCCGTGGTGCTGCGCTTCGAGGTCCAGGATTCGGGCATCGGCATGTCCCCCGAGGTGGCGGGCAAGCTCTTCCAGAGCTTCTACCAGGGCGACTCCTCCACGACGCGCAAGTACGGCGGAACGGGCCTGGGCCTGGCCATCTGCAAGCGCATCGCCGAGCTCATGGACGGCAGCATCGGCGTGGACAGCGTGCAGGGCCAGGGCAGCCGCTTCTGGTTCACGGCCCGCTTCCAGATCCAGGAGCAGGCCCAGGACCACGGGCTGCCCGAGGGCGCCTTCCGCTTCTTCCTGGCCGGCCTGCCCCGGGGCACCGCCGGGGTCCTGGACGCCCAGCTCCGGGAATGGGGCTACGAATCCGTGATCCTCCAGCCCGGCGACGAAGGTCTGGCCCTCCTGACGGAACGCTGCGCCTCCCCCGACGACAACACGCTCCTCATCTTCGGGGCGGAGGGCGGCATCGGGCCGGCCATGCTCGACTTCCTCCAGAAGATCCGGCAGGAGCCCAGCCTGGCCGGGCTGCGGCTCATCATGGCGNNTCCCTCTACGAGCAGGACGAGGCCCGCAAGCCCACCTCCCTGCCCATCACCGAGTTCCTGCCCCTGCCCATGCGCAAGTCCCACCTCAAGGCCCTCCTGGACCGCGGCCGGGACGCCCACCCGCTGCCGGCGGTGGCGGAAGTCGCCCCCCTGGCGGAGGGGACCTTCTCCTCGGCCCGGCTCCTCCTCACCGAGGACAACGCCGTGAACCAGAAGGTGGCCGTGGCCATGCTGCGCAAGCTTGGCTTCCAGGCGGACCTGGCCAACAATGGCCTCGAGGCCATCGAAATGGTGCGCGCCGGTGACTACGACCTCGTCCTCATGGACTGCCAGATGCCCGAGATGGACGGGTTCCAGGCGACCCGCGCCATCCGCGAAGGCGAGGACGGCACCCGCCGCCTGCCCATCCTGGCCATGACAGCCAACGCCATGCAGGGGGACCGGGAGCGGTGCCTGGAGGCCGGCATGGACGACTACATCGCNNCGCCAAGCCCATCACCATCGTCGATCTTCGAACCGCCCTCCACCGTTGGCTTTCCCCGGCCCAGACATGAACCAGACGAACCGCACCATCGAGGATTCCTACGTCATCCGCATGATGCTCCAGCGCCTCTGCGCCGCGGGCCTCAAGGTGTCGCTGGGCTGCCGGGACAAGCGCGGGATCTTCCAGATCCTGTTCCAGCAGCCTGACCGCGTCGGCATAAGGCTCGGCCCCAAGGACCTGGAAGAGTGGACCATGACCGCCGGCGANNAGCGTCTCGATGATCTTCGAGGACCGCGGCTTCCGCTACGAGACGGTGGTGGCCTTCATCGGCCCCGCGGACTATGAGGGCGTTGCCTGCGCCGCCTTCACCCTGCCGCGGACCCTGCGCAGGGCGGACGACAACCGCCTGGTGCACTTCGCCCCGGACGTCGCCACCAGCGTGACCTTCAGCAACAGCCGCAACGCGGTGCTCGACGGCGAGATCCGCGGCTTCGGCGCCGAGGGCTTCGAGCTGGCCCTGCGGGACCCCTCCAAGAAGATCGAGGACGTCCTGCGCATGGGTGAGGAATCCACCCTGGACCTGGCCCTGGAGGACGGGCTCCTGCTCACCGCCTCCGCCCGGGTCGCCTACTTCGGTGCCAACTACGTGGGCATGAAGTTCACCGAGCGTGTGGACCAGACCCTCCTGGACCAGTACCAGACCTGGCTCGACACCCAGCAGCGGATCCAGGCCCAGCGCGACCGCGAGAGCCTCGAGTCCGGCAGGACCCCCGGCAAGGGCGCCTCGCTGCCCGGGGCGCGCCTGTGGGTGGACCGCCACCCCACCATCCTCATCCTCACGGAGCGCGAGGAGTTCGCCCGGCACATGTCCGAGGCCCTGGGACGGAAGTTCGGCGTGCTGAGCCTCGACTACATCACCGGCATGGTGAAGCCCTTCCTCAAGGGCTTCCCCGGCGACGACCCCGAATGGGGCCGGGTGAAGCTCATCATGATCCACAACCACCTGCGCCTCGCCAGCCCCCTGGAGCTCAGCCGCCAGATCGTGGAACAGGAGAAGTGCGCCCTGCCCATCGTCATCGCCGGCACCGACGAGGACGAGGACCTCAAGCGCAACCGCGCCCTCTCCTTCGGCGCCGTGGACTACCTGCCGGTGGAGCCCTTCAAGATCCTGTCCGTCCTGCGCAGGCTGGACGACACCCTCAAGCTCTTCGCCTAGGGCCCACCCGGTGGCCATGGTCGCGCACGACACCTTCGCGCCCTTCCTGGCCCTGCTGGCCTTCGTGTGGATCGCCGCCAAGCTCGGGGGCGAATGCGCCCTGCGCCTCAAGCTGCCGTCCGTGGCGGGGGAGCTGGGCATCGGCCTGGCCCTGGGCGCGCTGCACCGCTTGCATCCCGGCTTCCCGTCCCTGGCCGGGAACCCATCCATGGACCTTCTGGGCAACCTGGGCGTCATCGTGCTGATGTTCGCGGTGGGCCTGGAATCGACGCTCCCCCAGATGATGAAGGTGGGCCTGCCCTCCCTGCGGGTGGCCGTCCTGGGCGTCCTGGCTCCCATGGGCATGGGCCTCGCGGGCGCCTTCCTCCTCCTGCCCGCGGGGACGCCCTTCCTGGTGGACCTCTTCATCGGCGCCTGTCTCTGCGCCACGTCCATCGGGATTTCCGCCCAGGTCCTGAAGGAGCGCGGGGCCGGCCGCTCACCGGAGGGCCGCGTCATCGTGGGCGCGGCGGTCATCGACGACATCCTCGGTCTCCTGGTCCTCACGGCCGTGGCCGGAGCGGTGGCGGCGGCTGGCGCCGGCGGCGGCCTGCCCTGGGGTCAGCTGGGCCTGAAGCTGGGCCTAGCCTTGGGCTTCCTGGGCGTCGCCTTCACCCTGGGACGCTTCGCCACCCCCCATCTCTTCCGCCTGGCCAACCGCTTCCGCAGCGAGCAGGTGCTCCTGCCCATGGCCCTGGGTTTCGCCTTCCTGTTGGCCTGGCTGGGTAGCCTCGCCGGTTTGGCCGCGATCGTGGGCGCCTACGCGGCGGGTCTCATCCTCGAGCCCGCCCACATCCAGATGCTGGAGGACCGGGAGCTCCACCGCCTGGAGGAGCTGATCCAGCCCCTGGTGGTGGTGCTGGCGCCCCTCTTCTTCGTGCTCATGGGCGCCCGGGTGGACCTCGCGGTGCTCCTGGCCCCCCGGACGCTCCTGCTGGCGGGGGTCCTGGCGGTCCTGGGCGTGGCGGGCAAGTACCTGGCGGGCTACGCCGCGAGCGGCGGCCTGAGGGCGCCGGTCATCGGCTGGGGGATGGTGCCCCGAGGCGAAGTGGGGCTGATCTTCGTGGCCACGGGCAGCGCCTTGCAGCTGAACGGCCAAGCACTTCTGTCGGCAAGTGTCCAGGCGGCCATCGTCGGGGCCATCCTCCTGACCACCATGGCCGGCCCCCTGGGCCTGGCCTGGAGCCTCCGGCGCGCAGGCATTGATGGATCCGGACCCTCCGGGTCCCTACACTGACCGGAGGACAAGGGAGCCATGCCAGCCTTTCCCCCCACCTTCCAGGAACAACTCCGCGACCTGTTCCGCCTGCGGCGGGATGTGCGGCGGTTCCGTCCCGACCCGGTACCGGAAGACGTCTTCATGGACATGCTGGATGCCGCCCACCACGCGCCTTCGGTGGGCCTGTCCCAGCCCTGGCGCTTCGTGCGGGTGGACGACCCGGCACGCCGCGCCGCCGTCATCGCGGAATTCCAGCGGGCCAACGACGAGGCTTCCACCATCTACGAGGAGGAACGGGCCCAGCTCTACCGGAGCCTCAAGCTCGCCGGCCTGCGCGAAGCCCCCATCCACCTCCTGGTCTGCGTGGAGACCTGCCCGGACACCGGTCATGGCCTCGGCCGCCAGACGCAGCCCGTGACCCTCCGGGATTCCGCGGTGTGCGCCATCCAGAACCTCTGGCTCACCGGGCGCGCCCGGGGCATCGGGGTGGGCTGGGTGAGCATCCTCGAGCCGGACCGCCTCCGCCAGACACTGGACCTGCCGCCCACCTGGGACTGGGTGGGCTACCTCTGCGTGGGCTGGCCCCAGGAGGAACCGGACGTCCCCGTCCTCGAGACCGCGGGCTGGGACCAGCGCCAGCCCCTGGAGAGCCACCTGTTCCAGCGGTGATTCCGCGGTTCAGGGCAGCTCCAGGCCCCAGCTCTCCTCGCGGCGCGCCTCCACGCGGAAGACCCTGCGGATCAGCTCCGGCGTGAGGATGTCCTGGGGCGGCCCATAGCCTTCGGAACGGCCCTGGTCCAGCACCAGGACCCGGTCGAAGGCGAACGCGGCCCGGAGGTCGTGGAGGCTAACCAGGAGCGTGGAGCCCCCGGCCGCCAGGCCCTTGGCCAGGCGCAGCACCTCCAGGGCGTGGCGCACGTCCAGGTTGGCCGAGGGTTCGTCCCACAGCTGCAGGGGGGCGCCGGTGGCCAGGGCCCGGGCCAGGAAGACCCGGCGGCGTTCCCCGCCGCTGAGCTGGGTGATGGGGCGGTGCGCCAGATGCAGGAGGTCCAGGGCCTCCATGGCCGCGTCCACGCCGTGGCCGTCGTCCCCCCAGGAATGGCGCCCCTGGGCCACCACCTCCCGCACGGGGAACGCGAACTCCGCGTGGCTTTCCTGGCCCACCCAGGCCAGGGTCCGCCCCCGCTCGGGGAAGGGGATGCGTGCCAGGTCCCTGCCATCCCACTGGATGCGTCCCTGGGCCGGAAGAAGGCCCGCCAGCACCTGGAGCAGGGTCGACTTGCCGGCGCCGTTGGGCCCCACGGCCGCCACGGTGAGGCCGGTCTCCAGGTGCAGGGAGAGGTCCCGCAGACGGCTGCCCAGGGTGAGGTGCTCGGCCTTCAGCACGGGTTCCTCCGGAGCATCCAGAGGAGGAAGGGGCCGCCCACCAGCGCGGTCATGACGCCCAGGCGCAGGCCCCCTGGAACGAAGCGGGTGGGCAGGTCGCACAGGAGCACCAGGGCGGCGCCCCCGAGCATGGAGAGGGGCAGGAGCCGGCGGTGGTCGGGACCGAAGGCCAGGCGGAGGAGGTGGGGCACCACCAGGCCCACGAAGCCGATGATGCCGCCCACGGCGGTGGCCAGGGCCGTGAGGATCGTGGACAGGACCACCAGGCGCCAGCGCAGGGCCCGGACGTCCACGCCCAGGCTCTGGGCGCCGGGCTCCCCGAGGCTCAGGAGGTTCATGGGCCGCCCCAGGGGCAGCATGAGGGCACAGCACACGGTGATCACGGGGAAGGCGATCCACACGTGCTCCCAGGTGCGGTTCTCGATGCCCCCCATGAGCCAGAAGAGGATCTGGCCGCTCACCTCGAAGCGGCCCGCGGACATGGCCAGCAGGAAGCTGGTGCCCGCGCCGAACAGCGCGTTCAGGGCAATGCCGGACAGGAGCAGGTGCTCCGGGCTGGCGCCCCGGTTGGCCAGGAGCATGACCGCCCCCGTGGCCAGGAAGGCGCCCAGGATGGAGGCCGCGGGCACCATCAGGAGCCCCGAGCCCCCCAGGGCCAGGGCCGCCACCGCGCCCAGGGCGCCGCCGGAGCTCACGCCCAGCAGGCCCGGGCTGGCCAGCGGATTGCGGAAGTAGGACTGCATGGCCACGCCGGAGGCCGCGAGGCCCGCGCCCACCGCCATCCCGACCAGGGTGCGGGGCAGGCGCAGGTCCCACAGGATCGTCCGGCTCAGGTCGTCGCCCCGCCCCGCCAGGGCCCGCAGGACTTCGGGCAGGCTCAGGCGCGAATCGCCCAGGGCCAGGCTCGCCGCCACCGCGGCCAGGAGCAGCAGGGCCAG
>DBME01000326.1 GCA_002298155.1 Holophagaceae bacterium UBA706
GGGTCGGAGCAGGATGCGCAAATGCCCTCTGCGACCCTCAGCGCCTCAGCGAAACTCTGCGTCTGATCAGTTTCTTAACTTTCTCAGTGCGCTGGGACTTTGGGCTTTCCGGCCGGGACTCCCCCCAGCACCCGCTCAGATCTTCGGATCTTCCTTGAAGTCCAGCATGTGCCCCGATTTGGTTGCCTTGGTCTTCAGATACTTCAGGTTGTAGGGGTTCGCCGCCAGCTGGTGCGCTTCGCGCTGCACGTGGATGCCGGCGTCCTCCAGGGCTTGGATCTTCTTGGGGTTGTTCGTGAGCAGGCGGACCTTCCTGATCCCGAAGAACCGCAGCATCTCCACCGCCGACTCGTACGTCCGCAGGTCGTCCACGAAGCCCAGCTCATGGTTGGCTTCCACGGTGTCGAAGCCCTGCTCCTGGAGCGCGTAGGCCTTGAGCTTGTTGAGGAGCCCGATGCCGCGGCCTTCCTGGCGCAGGTAGAGCACGATGCCGCCATGCTCGCCCACGTAGCGCAGGCCGGCTTCCAGCTGCGCCCGGCAGTCGCACTTGAGGCTGCCCAGCACGTCGCCCGTCCAGCACTCGCTGTGGATCCGCACGTTCACCCGCTTCCGGGCATCGATCTCGCCCGCGACGATGGCCAGGTGTTCCTTGCCCGTCATGCGCTCCAGGAAGCCGTACACCACGTACTTCCCGAAGATCGAAGGCACGTTGGCCTTGGCCACGAAGGGCACGGACTCCGTCTCGAACCGGGTCACGACCTCCAGGGGGGAATCCGGGCCGAGACCCAGTCGGGGAGCGCTGCTGCTGTCTTTGGGGGCCATGCTGTCAATCCCGCTTCAGGTTCGGGCGAGTGCGGTGTCCGCCGCCAGTTGGGCGAGGACGGCCGCGTCCACTTCATTCTGGGCCCGGACGAGGGGCCCGTCCAGCTTGGCGCCCGAGGCCAAGCGGTGTCCGCCGCCGCCGAAACGGCGGCATACGGCATTCACATCCACGGTCTCCCGGGAACGCAGGCTGGCCTTGATGCGGCCGTCCGGCATCTCGTACAGGAGACAGGAAACTTCCACGCCCCTCACTTCCAGGGGGCGGTTCACCAGGCCTTCCATGTCGTCGTGGTCCGCTCCGCAGGCTGCAAGGTCGCTCGGTGCGAGGCTGATGCGGGCGTAGCGCCCGTCGCCCAGGAAGGCCATGGACGCCAGGGCGATGCCCGTGAGCCGGAGCTTCTCGGGGCGTCCCTGGTGGTACAGGGCCTGATAGGTGCGCGCCGGGGCCACGCCCTGGTCGATGAGCCGGGCGGCCAGGCGATGCACCTTGGCGGTGGCGTTGGAGAAACGGAAATTGCCCGTGTCCTCCACCACACCCGCGTAGAGGGCTTCGGCCATAGGGGCAGGCAAGGGAAGGGGCATACGGGCAGACGCCAGGTCGAACACCAGCTCCGCGCTGGCGGAGGCCGTGGGGTCGGTGAATTCCCGGTCGAAGCCGCCGGGGGCGTCCTTCAGGTGGTGGTCCAGGCAGGCCTTCACGGCCGGGGTGGCCAGGAAGGCGGGGAGGAGGGGGCCCAGACGCTGGGGCTCCGACGCGTCCACGACCACCCAGGCATCGGGCCAGGAGGCCAGATCCCGGTGGCGGCCCTCCAGGTCCAGGGCCTCGACCCAGTTTTCTGTGTCCATGAACTTGAGGTGGTCCGGCAGGTGGGGGTGCACGACGATGCGCACATCCTTCCCTAGGCTCCGCAGGTAGTGGGCCAGGCCGATCATGGCGCCCGACCCGTCGCCGTCCGGATTCTCGTGGGTGGTGAGGAGGATCCGGCCGTGACGGTCGAGAAATTCATTGAACCGGTTCAGCATGGGCACAATTCCGACCTCATTGATCAAGATTACCCGTTTTTTGGACGCCGAACGGACTTTTTGCTGCCTCAGAGCTGCTCTTTCTTGCTTTCCAGGCTCTGGGGCTTGAAGGACTTGAGTTCGTTCACCACGTCCGACAGCATGGCCCGCTTCACGGCGTAGGGGAGGAAGGCGCTCTTGAAGCCCATGATGATGAGCTCCTTGATCTCGTCCAGGGTGAAGCCCATCTGCTCATGAAGATGCAGGTATTCCTCGCTGACGGTGGTCTTGGTGACCATGCGGTTGTCCGTGTTCACGGTCACCCGCAGGCCCAGGTCGTAGAAGAGGCGGATGGGGTGCTCGGACATGGTGCGGACGGCGCGCGTCTGGACGTTGGAGGAGGGGCAGCACTCCAGGGGGATGCGGTGGTCGTTCACGTAGTTGAGCAGGTCGCCGTTCTCGATGAGGCGGACCCCGTGGCCGATGCGGTGGGCGCCGCACAGGTGGATGGCCTGGTGGATGCTCTCCGGGCCGTAGGCCTCCCCGGCGTGCAGGGTGCAGTTGATGTTGTTGGCCAGGACGCGGCTGAAGGCCTCCCGGTGCTTCTTGGCGGGGAAGTCCTCCTCGGCGCCGGCCAGGTCGAAGCCCACCACGCCCTTGTTCTTGAAGGCGACGGTGAGGTCGGCGAGGCGGTTGGACAGCTCGGGGCTGATGTGGCGGATGCCGCAGAGGATGACGCCGGTCTTGATGTTGTAGGCCTTCTCGGCCTTGGCGAGACCTTCCACCACCGCCTGGACGATGTGGTGGAGCGTCAGGCCCTTCTGCTGGTGCAGGATGGGGCTGTAGCGCACTTCCATGTAGCGGACGTTCTCGGCGGCCGCGTCCTCGGCCAGTTCGAAGGCCGTGCGCACGAGGGCGTCATAGGTCTGCATCACCGAAAGGGTGACGTCGAAGGCCTTGAGGTAGTCCACGAGGGAGGTGCACTCCTCGCCCACTTCCACGTGGGGGCGGAGGGTCTCCACGGTGTCGCCGGGCAGGGTCACGCCCTGTTCCTTGGCCAACTCGAGGATGGTGGTGAGACGGAGGCTGCCGTCCAGATGAACGTGCAGATCGGTCTTGGGAAGCCGCTGGATGTCCTGAAGTGTGAGTTTTCGCATCCCTCAGGGTATCACCAACTGAACTGTGGACCGACAGGTCAGGATAGGAGGCGGGCGCCAAAAGTGCCCGCATCTTCCACGAACAGGACGGTCAGCTCCCGGGAGAACGCGCTGATCTTGTCCACGCCGTCAGTCCACCCGGAAATGGTTGAGGGTGGACCGGAGATCCTCGGACTTGGCGGCCAGGTGGGAGCTCACGGCGCCCACGCCCCGGGCGGCGTCCTTGTTGCGGGTGGACAGGTCCACCAGGTTGTTCATGGTGTCGATGAGGTCCTTGGTGCGCGTGGCGATGTAGGTGGTCTTGCGCACCAGATCGCTGGACGTCTCCACGGAGCCGCGCAGCTTGGCGCCGGTGGTGCCGGCATCCTCCATGAGGCCCTTGGTGCGCTCGGAGACCCCCATCATGTACTCCGAGGCGCGCGCGGTCTCGCCGTACATCTCCTGGATGCCGTCCACCACGACGTTGACGTTGGTGTCGATCTCGGCGAGGGACTTCTGGGTCTTGGCGGCAAGCTTCCGGATCTCCTCGGCCACCACCGCGAACCCTTTGCCGGATTCCCGGGCGTGGGCCGCCTCGATGGAGGCGTTCAGCGCCAGCAGGTTGGTCTGGTTGGCGATCTCCGCCAGGATGCCCAGCACGTCCTTGATGCCCTGGGCGTCCTCGCTGAGGATCTGCATGCGTCCCGCGAGCTGGGCCTGCTTGTCGCCTTCGCTGATGACGATGCCGCCCACGCTGTTGAGGGTGGCCACGAAGTTCTCCAGGGTCTTCTCGGTGGATTCCAGCGTCTCGGTGGTGGTGATGGACATCTCCTCGGTGATGTCCAGGTTCCGCGCCACGTCGGACATGAGGCTGCTGCTCTGCTCGGCCATGGTGCACTGGTTGGCGACGTTGTCGGCCAGGTCCCGGGAGATGGCCGAGAGCTCGTTGCTGGACCGCGCCGTCTCGTTGGCGGTGGCCACGGAAAGGGCCACGGTGGCACGGGCCTTCTCGATGAAGGTGTTGATGAAACCCGCCGTGTCGCTGAGTTCGTCGGCCCCTTCCACCACGATGCGCTGGGTCAGGTCGCCCTCGCCTTCGGCCAGGTCATGCACCCGATGGGTGATCTGTCCCAGCGAGGAGTTGATGCTCCAGCCGATGACCGCCCCCAGGCCGGCCCCGCAGACGATGAAGAAGGCCAGGAGCCCGAAGGTCACGCGCATGGCCTGGTCGTAGGCGGCGCGGCTGGCCTGGAAGGCCTCCTGGGCAGATTGGAGGTTCCCGGCCTTGATGGCGAGCCTGGCCTGCTCGGCGGCGGCGCCCATGGACCGCAGGTGCTGCAGGCTCACCAGCCCCATCACCACCAGGGCGAGACTGCACCCGAGGATGATCACCAGGAGACGGGTCCGGATTTTCAAGATCTTGAGGATGTTCATCCTGATTCTCCCAGCCCGGCGACGCCCCGGGCCGACGGGTGGTTCCAAGGCGGGGTTCCGCCGGCCACCGACCAGTCCCGCTGAATTCGCGTCCCGGGACTACGTGTGGATCTGAGCCACCTTGGTGAGCATGGATCCCTCGTCGGCCTTGTCGACGCAGTCCACGCACAGCCCGAAGATCTGCAGGCTGTGGTGCAGGGGCTTGAACTTCTTCTCCTGGCAGATGGCGTCCTGGAGGGTCTCCAGGTCGGGCCGGAAGAACTCGATCACCTTGTTGCAGCTGAGGCAGATCAGGTGATCATGATGCTCATTCTCATGTGCCGCTTCGTAATTCGCGTGGCTGGAACCCAGGCTGCTCTTGCGAACAAGACCACATTGCACCAGGAGATCAAGCGTGCGATACACCGTCGCGCGGCTGATATCGCGTCCCAGAGTCTTCAGCTCGGCGTGGAGCTCCTCGGCATCGAAGT
The DNA here is from genome assembly GCA_002298155.1 of Holophagaceae bacterium UBA706. Lineage (GTDB taxonomy): Bacteria > Acidobacteriota > Holophagae > Holophagales > Holophagaceae > Mesoterricola. Next base: position 4,865 of record DBME01000326.1, read on the forward strand.
GCGTGTCTTTACGGAAGATAGTCGCGAGGATCTCCATCCGTTCCCCGGTGAGCTTGAGCTTCTTGCTTCGGAGATACGCTTCGAATCGGTGGGCTTCGGTCGAAGAAGTCCTGGGGGGCTGGGTGGCATTGGGGGACATGTATACTCCCGGATGGCAAATGGGTTCGGGGTGAAAAAGAATCTCCCCGTTATTCATAATACAGATTAAATTGAAATCACCCCCCGGTTAAAGGAGTGTGTATGCCATTGNNACATGTCCAAAGACCAGAAAAAACGCATCGGTGACCGGATCATCGAGGCTTTTCACGGGGAAGGTGTATCCCCGGGTTCGGTGGTGGTCCTTTTTGAGCGGTTCGATTCCGATATATTGCTGGACGGAGGGCTCTTATTCGAATCTGATGCCCCACGGGCCGAAGCACCCGCCCCCAAGCCCCCGCCACCC
>DBME01000275.1 GCA_002298155.1 Holophagaceae bacterium UBA706
TGCGCCAGGTGGACCTGGCCCGGGCCCGCGGGCTGGGCGGGCTCGACCTCACGGCCCTGGCCCTGGCCAGCCGCCAGGAGGCGGGGCTCGAGGGCCCCGTGCCCCCGCCGCCGCCGGCCCTGGTCCATCCCATCCGTCTGGAACACCAGGCACCCCCCCTCTTGCCGCCGCCGGCCGTTCCGCCTGCCATGCCCTTGCCCGCCGTTTCGCCTGAGCCGGTGGTCCTGGCGGAAGAACCCGTGCCCGAACCCGTACCCACGCCGGTCCGGGCCGCCGAGGTTCCCAAGGCCGTGCCTGAACCTGTCCCCCCGGTGAAGCCGGAGCCAGCAGCCGAGGCAGAACCCGTGCCCGCCCTGGTGCCCGAGCCTTCCTCTGCCAGTCCCGTGCCCGTGGAGCCCCCTCCGCCCCCCACCCGNNCACCCGTGTGGAGCGCCGCCGGAATTCCTCGGCCCGCAAGCGGGAGGAGGCGGAGCGCCGTCGCAATCAGGTGGATGCCAGCCGCAGGCCGGCGGAGGAAAGGCCCGTTCCGGTGCCCGACCCTGTGCCGGACCTTCCCCCCATCAACTGGCTGCCGGCGTCAGCCCTGGAGGAGACGCCGGTCCCCGCGCCGATCCCCGAACCGGCCCCTCTCCCGGAGCCTGAGCCCGTCCCCGAACCCCTGCCTGAGCTGGTGCCCATCGTCATTGCGCCGCCGCCCCCCCGTGCCCGCCCCGCGGCCGTTTCACCGGTTCCCGCGGCGCCGATGCCTCCACCCCATCCCGAAGGGGGGCAGGGCCTGGTCGAAGGCTCGATGTTCCTGGTCCGCAACGCCCAGGGCCCCACCATGCTGGACCTGGCCGCCACCACCCACTTCGAGGACATCGGCGGTGTCATCTGGGCCTGGTCGAAGGGGACCCGGTTTGCCACGCCCTGGCGGAACTTCGCGGAAGTGGAGGTGGCCCTCGGCCATGTCCTGTTCGTGCGGGTCCACCGGGGCCTCATGATGAACCCCCAGGCCGTGGCGGACATCAAGCCGCTCTTCGGTGGGCGGGCGAAGGTCACCATGCTGGACGGCACGGAGATCCTCGCGGGGCGTGAGGCCGCCAAGCGGCTGAAGTTCCTCCTGGGCATGTGACCCCCCCCCCGGCGAAGGGCGGGGTTGACGATAACGGTTCCCAAAACCTGGGATTTGACGTCTAATCCACCCTATAGTCCCGACGCGCCGATGCCTTCCGTGAATCCCGAAACCACCCGTCACCAGGGGGCCACCGCCATCCTGCGGGTGGTTCTCGTCTATGCGGTCTTCTCGGCACTCTGGATCCTCTTCTCGGACCGGCTGGCGCTGCTCATCGCCCAGAACTCAAGCCAGCTCGTGCTCATCAGCATGTTCAAGGGGTGGCTCTTCGTGGTGGTCACCTCGCTGCTGCTCTACCGGCTCATGCACCGGCAGCTGCTGCCCCGGCGGCAACCGGGGGAACGGCGCAACCGCAGCCGGGCCATGGTGGCTCCGGTGCTGGTGCTGGGCGTGGCCATCGTCGGTCTGACCGGCGTGGGCATGTACCAGGCCCACCGCGGCCAGGAGGACCGGGAGAAGGCGCGCATGGAGGCGGTCGCCGAACTCAAGGCGCGGCAGATCACCGACTGGGTGCGGGAGCGCGTGGGCGACGGGGCCTTCGTGAGCACCTCCAAGGTCTGGTCCAAGGCCTTTGAAGCCTGGAAGGGCCATGGCGACCTGGCCGAGCGGGAACACCTATATCTGCGGCTTGAGGAATTCAGCCGGATCAAGGGCTTCCGCGGCGTCCTCGTCATGGATTCCCGGGAGATCTCGGTGATCCGAGGGGAAGGCGCCCCGGAGACCCTGGCCGGCCAGGAACTCCGGGCCGCGGCCCAGGCCAGCCTGGGGGACCGCAGGGTCCGTCTGGTGGGACCGTATCTGGATCCCGCCGGCGTCTACCGGCTGGATGTCGTGGCACCCCTGCCGCTCCTGGAGGACCGGGAGAGCCCCGTGGTGGTGCTCCTGGCGGATCCCGCCGCCTACCTGCTGCCCATCCTCCAGTCCTGGCCCGTCCCCAGCGCCACCGGCGAGGCCTTCCTCTTCCGGCGGGAAGGGGACCGGATCCATTACCTGAGCCAATCCCGCCTGTCCCCGGTCCTTACGCCCCGGCTCACCTGTTCCCAGGCGGAACCCACCCTCCTGGAGGCCAAGTTCCTCCGGGCCCAGGCCGCCAGCGGCCAGTACCTCATGGGCACCGACTACGGCGGCGGACGCGTCATGGGCGTCGTCCAGGCCATCCCCGGCACCGACTGGTTCCTGGTCGCCAAGACCGACGAGGCCGAAGTGAACGCAGGCGCCCGCGGCCAGATCACCATCCTGGGCCTCGCGGGCGTGCTGGGGCTGCTCCTGGCGGTGCTGGCCAACCACCTCTTCCACCAGCAGCGCGTGCTTGCCGAGGCCGAACGCGAACAGCGCCACCAGGCCGAGCGCCTCCAGGCCCTGGGGCTCCTGGACAGCATCGCCAGCGGCTCCTCCGACGCCATCTATGCCAAGGACCGCCACGGACGCTTCCTGCTCTTCAACCCCGAGGCCGAGCGGCTCTTCGGGCGCAAGGCGGAGGAGGTCCTGGGCCGGGACACCATGGTCGTGCGGCCGGGACCCGACGACAGCGAAACCCCCGAGGAGGACCAGGCCATCCTCCGGGACGGACGGACCATCACCCTGGAGGAGGTCCGGGAAACGCCCTCCGGCCCCCGCACCTTCCTGGTCACCAAGGGCCCCCTGCGCGACGCCCAGGGCGGGATCATGGGCCACTACGGCATCGCCAAGGACATCACCGAGCGCGTCCGGGCCGAGCGGGAGCGCCAGGAACTCCAGGCCGAGATCCAGTCGGCCCAGCGGCTGGATTCCATCGGGCGCCTGGCAGGCGGCGTGGCCCACGACTTCAACAACATGCTGGGCGTCATCGTCGCCAATGCCGAGATCGGCCTTATGAAGCCCGGAGGCGAGGGGGCGCAGGAACGCTTCGAGGAGATCCGCAAGGCCGCCCTGCGCTCCGCGGACCTCACCCGCCAGCTCCTGGCCTTCGCCCGCAAGCAGACCGTCTCGCCCAAGGTCCTCAACCTGAACGACGCCCTCCCCGGCATGCTGCAGATGCTGGGCCGGCTCATCGGCGAGAACATCGTCCTGGACTACGAGCAGCGCGCGGGCCTCTGGCCCATCCGCATGGACCCCACCCAGGTGGACCAGATCCTGGCCAACCTCGCCGTGAACGCCCGGGACGCCATCGCCGGCGTGGGGCGCCTGCGGATCCACACGGAGAACCTCACGCTGGAGCCCGGCGATCCCCGCCACGCGCCGGACGCGCCGCACTACGTGCTCCTGGAGGTGAGCGACACGGGCTGCGGCATGGACGCCGAGCAGATCGAGCACATCTTCGAGCCCTTCTTCACCACCAAGGGCGTGGGCAAGGGCACCGGCCTCGGGCTGGCCACGGTCTACGGCATCGTCAAGCAGAACGGCGGCTTCATCGACGTGCGCAGCACCCCGGGCGAAGGCACCTCGTTCCGGGTCCACCTGCCGCGGTTCCAGGGGGATGCCGAGGCCGCGCCGGTGCATGCCGCCCCCGCCGCGCCGCCCCTGGGCCGCGAGCGGATCCTGGTGGTGGAGGACGAGCCCATGAACCTCCAGGTCTCCGTCATGCTCCTGGAGAGCCTGGGCTACCAGGTCACCTCCGCGTCATCCCCGGGCGAAGCCCTGCGGATCCTGGAACGCGGGGAAGGGGACGTGAACCTGCTGCTCACGGACATCATCATGCCGGAGATGAACGGCCGCGAACTGGCCGATCGGGCACTGCTGCTTCGGCCGAACCTGAAGTGCCTCTTCATGTCCGGCTACACGGACGACATCATCGCGCACCAGGGCGAGCTGGCGCCGGACGTGAAGTTCCTGGGCAAGCCCTTCACGCTCGAGGCGCTGGGGGCGAGCCTGCGGGAAGTGCTGGACGCCTAGAGGCTGTGCACCAAGCCCCGGATGCCGTTCCACACGATCTGCACCCCGATCGCCAGCAGCACGAACGCCGAGATCTGCGAAACCGTCGCCGCCCCGGTGGGTCCCATCTTTCGGATCACCGCCCCCGAGAAGCGGTAGAAGATGAACACCGCCGTGGCCGCCAGGGCGATGCCGCAGGCCACCGCGCCGTAGTGGAGGAGGACGGGGGGATCCATGAGCCGCCCCGGGGGCACCAGGCTCAGGGTGACGGCGATGGCGCCAGGCCCGGCGGTGACGGGGAGCGTGAGGGGGAAGAAGGCCTTGTCCATCATGCAGGACTGGATGTCCCGCTTTTCCGAGTCCGTCATGCGCTCGTCCTTGTTCAACATGTGCCAGGCCGAATGGAAGAGCAGCAGGCCCCCGGCGACGCTGATGACGGGGATGGAGATGCCCAGGAGCTTGAGGGCCCAGCCGCCGATGAAGAGCAGCGACGTCAGGAAGACGAAGGTGTAGGTCCCGATGAGCCGGGACAGGCGGTTGCGCTCATGCTCGGAAACCTGGGCCGTGAGCTGCAGGAACACGGGGGCCATGGCCGGCGGGTTCAGGATCGGGAACAGGGCCAGGAAGGTGAAGATGGCGAGGTAGGCGAAACCGGGCATGGCGGGTCCGGGGCAGGGAAGGAACCCCCGGCCGAAGCCGGGCGGAACCGAGGTCGGAGGTGAGGGCTATTTGCCGCGGTTGGAGGACCGGGTGTGGCCCTGGACGGCGCCCTTCTCGACGGAACGGGCGCTGGTCTTGGTGCCCTTGGGGGCCATGGAGCCCTTCTTCAGGGTCGGCACGTGGGCTTCCGCGTGGGTCTCGGCCTTCTTGGCGGGGAGCTTGCTCAGGAGGTCGGCGGTGATGGCGGGATCGGGCTTGGACACGGCAGGGCCTCTTTTGGAAAGGATCGGGATTTCGAAGACGTGGGGGCGGAAAACGGAGGCCGAATTCCAGACACCCAGTGTATCACCCCTGGATCCTCAACCTTTGGTGGCCACGTGAAGGGCCACGATCCCGCCCGTCAGGTTCGTCCAGCCCACGTCCCGGAATCCCGCCCGGCCCAGTTCCGCGGCCAGGGAGGGCTGGTCCGGGAAGGTGCGGATGCTTTCCGGCAGGTAGGTGTAGGCCCCCGGGTCCCCGCTGATCCACCCGCCGATGCGGGGCAGGATCCGGCGGCTGTAGGTGTCGTACAGGACCCTCAGCCAGGCGAACCTGGGGCGGCTGAACTCCAGGATGGTCAGGCGGCCCCCGGGCTTGAGGACCCGCAGGAACTCCCCGTAGGCCCGGTCCCGGTCCTCCACGTTGCGGATGCCGTAGCAGATGGTGATCCCGTCGAAGGTGCCCTCCCCGAAGGGCAGGTGCTGGGCGTCCGCCCCCACGGACGCCCAAATGAGGTCCGCCCGGCCCTTCCGTTGGAATTTCGGGGGGCCCAGGCGCAGCATCTCCTGGGTGAAATCCGTGGAAACCACCTCGGCGCCCCGGCGGGCCAGGGCCAGGGATGAATCACCCGTGCCCGCGGCCACGTCCAGGTAGCGTCGTCCGGGACCCGCCCCGGAGGCCCTGGCCATGCGGCGCCACCAGTAGAAATCCGTTCCCAGGGACAGGACATGGTTCAAAAGGTCATATCTTCCGGCGATTCCGGAGAACATGGCCTGAACCTGGCTTCCCTTGGGCATACCTGTCACCTCCATCCCATGATCCACGGGGAGACCCCGTCCGGGTAAACTGAAATGTTCAAGGACCTGGTCCTGCCCCCTTCCCCCCTTTTGGAGGATTCATGGAAGTCGTCAACAACGAGAAGCTCTTTGGAGGCTCTTTCCTCCTTTCGCCCATCGGTTCCCAGCCCCAGTTCACCCCCGAGGAACTGAGCGACGAGACCAAGGCCATCGGAGAGGCCGCCAGGGACTTCATGGAAGGGGAGGTCCTGCCCCAGGACGCCGCCTTCGGCCAGGTGGACCTGGACCTGAGCAAGGACTTGCTGCGCAAGGCGGGCGAAATGGGCCTCCTGAGCCTGGAGATCCCCGAAGCCTACGAAGGCATGGATCTGGACAAGAAGACCGGCCTCGTGCTCCTGGAGGAAGTGGGCAAGCAGGCCTCCTTCTCCGTGAGCTACGGCGCCCACACCGGCATCGGCACCCTGCCCATCGTCTACTTCGGCTCCCCCGAGCAGAAGGCCAAGTACCTGCCCCTGCTGGCCTCCGGCGAGAAGCTGGCCGCCTACGCCCTCACCGAGGCGGGTTCGGGCAGCGACGCCATGAATGCCAAGACCGTGGCCGTGCTGGACGGCGACCACTGGGTGCTCAACGGCAACAAGATGTGGATCACCAACGGGCCCGATGCCGACACCCTGGTGGTCTNNGTCTTCATCGTCTTCGCCAAGGTCGACGGCCGTAAGTTCAGCGCTTTCATCGTCGAGAAGGAGGACCCCGGGTTCTCCACCGGCCTCGAGGAGCATAAGCTGGGCATCAAGGGCTCCTCCACCCGCGCCCTGATCATGGAGAACTGCCGCATTCCCAAGGACCGCCTCCTGGGCGAAGTGGGCCGCGGGCACCGCATCGCCTTCGGCATCCTGAACATCGGCCGCTTCAAGCTGGGCGCCGGCTGCACCGGCACCGCCAAGGTCGTCCTGGAATACACCATCAAGTACACCGGCGAGCGCATGCAGTTCGGCAAGGCCCTGCACGCCTTCGGCCTCATCCAGGCCAAGCTGGCGGACATCGGTACCCGGATCTTCGTGGGCGAGGCCATGAACTTCCGCACCATCGGCTACGTGGACGAGCGCATGCACGCCATCAGCTGGGATGAGCCCGGCGCGGCCAAGGCCAAGCTCGACATCATGGACGAGTACGCCATGGAGGCCTCCATCGCCAAGGTCTGGGGCAGCGAAGCCCTGTTCCTCAGCGCCGACGACGCCGTCCAGGCCTTCGGCGGCTACGGCTTCTCCTCCGAGTACCCCCCCGAGAAGATCTACCGCGACAACCGCATCAACCGCATCTTCGAAGGCACCAACGAGATCAACCGCCTGATCATCGCCGGGGCGCTCTTCAAGAAGGCCGGCAACGCCTCCCTGCCCCTGCGCCGCACCACCGCCGACGTGCCCCAGCCCGTCGCCGGCCCCATGGGCCGCTCCATGCACGCCGTGGAAC
>DBME01000354.1 GCA_002298155.1 Holophagaceae bacterium UBA706
CGCCCGCACCCGCCAGGAACGCCAGCAGGAACGTGAGCAGGCCCAGGCAGCCCTGGACCAGGCCCGCGAACGCTTGGCGGCATGGCAGGCCCAGTGGGCCTCGGCCGCCGCGGCCCTGGGCCTCCGCCACGGCGAGGCCGCCCTGGAGGGCGCGCAGTTCTTCCACTACGCCGAACACCTCCGGACCTGGGCCGAACTGTCGGCCCGGGTGGCCGGCGCCACCGCCGCCCTGGCCACCGCCGGGGAGACCCGGGACGCCGTGGCCGAGGCCCTGCGCATCCTCCTCCGGGCCAACGGATGCCCGGAACCCTCGGCGGACTATCCGGTCTTCGCGGGACAGGCGAAGGACCTGCTGCGGCGCCGCGACCAGGCCGTCCTGCTGCGGCGGGAGGAAGCGGTCCTGGCGCGCCAGTTGGAGGAGGCGGAGGCCCTGCGGGTCCGCCAGGACGCCGACATGGCCGCCTTCTGGTCGGACCGGGGCTTCGCCGAGCCGGATCCCGAGGCGCTGCGGCACCTGGCCGGCCGGATTCCGGAATGGAAGGACCTCGCCAGCCGCAGGGGCATGACCGCCCAGAACCTGGAGCGGCTCCGCGCGGCGCTGGCGGGGCGGGTGCCCGAAGGCGACGTGAAGGCGCTGCGGGACCGCATCGGGGAGCTGGACGAGGAGCGCAACCGCATCCTCGCCTACTCCAGCCAGCTGGGCGGCCTCAAGCAGAAGTACGAGAGCCTCCTGAACGGCAGCGCCCTGGCCGAAGCCGTCCGCCGTGCCAAGGATGCCAAGGAGACCCTCCGGCGCCTCAAGGCCCAGAACGCTGTGGACCGCGCCGTGGACCTGCTCGCCGCGCGCTTGAACGATCGCGCCGTGCGGGAGGACCAGCCCGCCGTGCTGGAGAAGGCCCGCCAGCGCCTGGCGGAGTTCACCCAGAACCGCTACCAGCTGGGCATCGACAACGCGGGATGGTTCATCGTCCACGACGTGGTGAAGGACCGCAGCATCGCCCTGCAGGACCTCTCCAGCGGCACCCGGGTCCAGCTCCTGCTGGCGGTGCGCCTGGGCTTCATCGAGGAGATGGAGGGCGCCGAGGCCCCGCGCCTGCCGATCTTCCTGGACGAGATCCTGGCCAATTCCGACGACCTGCGGGCCCGGGCCATCATCCAGGCCGTGCTGAGCATGGCCTCCGAACGGCAGATCTTCTACTTCACCGCCCAGGGCGACGAGGTGGGCAAGTGGCGGTCCCAGGCCCAGGGCGTGGAACTCCACGAGGTGCCCCTGGAGCGCCTGGCCCTGAAGCAGGCCCAGGCCCTGGAACCCCTGGCGCCCTTCCACCCCGAGGCCCGGGACGTGCCCGCGCCTCTGGCGGACTACCATGCCTTCGGCCTGGCCTGCGGGGCCACCGGCGGGGTCACCCGCTTCGTGCCCCTGGAGACGCTGCACGCCTGGCATCTCTTCACGCGCAGCGAGGACCTGCGGCCCTTCCTGGTGAGCGGCGTGGAGACCCTCGGCCAGATCGCCGCCGCCCTGGAGCCGGGCGACCGCCTGCAGCGGCGCATCGCCCTGCTGCGCCGGGCCCAGGAACTGGCGCAGACCGGACATGGCCGGGCCTTCTGGCCCCGGGACCTGGAGCGGCTCCCCCTCAAGGGCTCCGGCGCCTACTGGGCCGGAATCCAGAAGGCCGCCGAGGATGCTGCCGGAAACCCCAACGCCTTCTGGCAGGCCGTCCAGCAGGTGAAGAACGTCCGCCGGGAGGTGAAGGAGGGCCTGGAGAAGTGGCTGGCCGCCGAAGGCTACCTGGTCCAGGAGGAACCCCTGGCGCCCGAGACGCTCCACTACCGCCTGCTGTCCGCCAACCCATGGCTGGACGACGCGGCGGAGGACCGCATCGTCCTGGAACGGTTCCTGGGGAATCTCTAGGTCAATACGCTCAACAGCCGAGCCAGGAAGTCCTCGGCCTCCTGCCGGGCCCGGAGGCTGGTGGCCGGGAAGCGCCGCTGGGCGGGCTTCCCCTGCACCCAGCCGTGGACGATCCACGCGTTGGCCAGGGGGTGCCAGCGCAGCTCCGGCCTTGGAGCCGCCTGGGGGGAAAGGTCAGGTTCGTTCATGTCCATCTCCGGGGCGCCACCGCCGCGGAAACAGGAATGGGGCCGGCCAGGCGACACCCGATGTCGAGTCTCCCGCCCGATGCTTTCAGGGCGCAGGGATGCGCCGAGGAGACCGCCCGCCATGGACCACCCCACCCCCGAGGACATCGCTTCCTTGATCCACCGGCACGAGGCGGGGGAGCGGAGCCCCGAGCTCCTGACGGCCCTGGACCGTGCGGCCTTCGTGTTCTTCCATGCGCCCTGGGAGAAAGCGCCGGCGAAGCTGCCCCGCCTCACCCTGGGCCGCCTGCCCCTGGACGACGAGGACCCGGATCGCGTCCGGGCCGCCCGCTACGCCCTCCTGCAGGCCCTCCACCGCCTGGGCTGGGCCCCCTTCGTCCGTGAAATCCATCAGTTCCTGGTGCTAATGCCCTTCGATCCCGGGGCGGGATGCGAGTTCCAGCTCCACCTCCACGTGGAGGGGGATGAGCCCATCTGCCAGGGCCGCGCCCGGGGCGGCACCCTGTACAGCCCCGAGGAGGTGGACATGCTCCGCGTCCTGGTGCGGAGGTGGAACGAGGACCGGCCCTTCCGTCAGGCCTGGCTGCACCAACCGGCCCCGGGCGCGCCCCGGCAGCTGGAGTACCGTTTCGCCCTGGACATGGAGGCCCTGAAAAAGAAGGGCGAGCTGGACGCCGCCCTGGAGGGCCAGACGGAGAATCTCCGGAAGCTCTTCCGGTTCGTGCGCGGCGGGCTGGACGAGGAAGTCTGACTCAGGCTTCCTTCACCAGCCAGGTGCCCAGCCCCAGGGCGCTGAAGCCGGCGCCCACGGTCACCACGCCCAGCCATCCGGCCCGCCCGTAGGCCGCCGCCGCCAGCAGGGAACCCGTGGCGCCCCCCAGGAAGTAGCAGGTCATGTAGCCCGCGGTGAGGCGGTTGCGGGCCTCGGGCCGGATGCGGTAAAGAGCCGTCTGGTTGCTGATGTGCACGGCCTGCACCGCCAGGTCCAGCAGCAGCACGCCCAGGAGGAAGGCACTCAGCGACGTCCTCCCGAAGGCCAGGGGTAGCCAGGAGAGCAGGAGGATCGCCAGCCCCGCCCCGGTGGCCAGGTGGCTGCCCCCGCGGTCGGCGAGCCGGCCCGCGAAGGAAGCCGCCAGGGCGCCCGCGGCCCCGGCCAGCCCGAAAAGCCCGATGGTGCCCGGCGCCAAGTGGTGGGGCGGCCCCGCCAGGAGGAAGGCCATGGAAGTCCAGAGCACGCTG
>DBME01000421.1 GCA_002298155.1 Holophagaceae bacterium UBA706
TCTTTCTAGTGTCCGCCGCGCAGGGAGAATGACCGGTCCATGCGGCGCGCCTGGATGAAGCGTTGGAGGGATTCACGCGTTTCCGCCGGCAGGTCCACCAGCACGAGGCCCACCCGGGTCGGCAGTTCATCGCCCTCCAGGGCCTCGGAGTGGCGCACGTCGCCGGACACGGTGAGGGACTCGGAACCGGGCAGGTTCGTCACCACTTCCAGCTGGTCGTGGTACTGGAAGGTGAGGACGTCCTTGAAGCCCAGGCCCATGCCCATGTCGGTGAGATTCAAGAGCTTGGCCCCGAAGGTCTGGCCGTGCCAATGGATCGTGGCCTCCAGGGGCGGCAGGTCGGGGGTGGCCACGCGCACGGCGCGCCGGGGGTGGATCTCCGGGGGCTCGGTGGGCCAGGCCGCCTGGAGGACCGGGGGCAGCTTGGGCTCGTGCTCCATGGTGATGGGTTCAAGAAGGTGGGTGCGGATGGAGATGACCTCGTCCCCCTGGATGAGGGTGAGGGTCACCTGCGTGCCGGCGGGGGGCAGGATGTCCCGGAGCTTGGCGCCTTCCAGCTGGATGGCCGTGCCCGTGTCCAGGCTGCGCACATGGAGATGCCCGAGCATCTTCACGGCGCCCTCGGCCCGCAGGCTCGCGGAGGTGCCGGATTTCTTGGCCTTCTTGAGGATGGCTTCGAGCCGCTTGTCGTCGATCGGCTTGGGGTCGGTCATGGTAATGCCTCAGATTCCGTGGTGCAGCCGTTCTGCGAGATTGGAGTGGAGCCCCGCGGCCAGGATGGCCCGGGCGGCGCCGGTGTGGTCGTAGTCCATGCGGTGGAGCTTGAGCCGCCTGTGCTGGGTGTCGAACGTCATGAAGGAGAGCCGCCGGTCGCGGTCCCTGGGCTGGCCCACGGACCCCGGGTTGATGAGGTACCGGCAGTCGTCCCGCAGCTGGAACCACGCCCCCGGTTCGAAGGAGAGGATGGACAGCCGCTGGCCCTTCTCGTCCAGCTCGTAGCCCCCCGGCAGGTGGGTGTGCCCGAAGAAGCACACCTGGCTCGCGAAGCCGTCGAAGGCCAGGAGGCCCTCCCGGGGATGGAGCAGATAGTCGTCCTCGTCCAGGGGGCTGCCGTGGGCGATGGAATAGTCGCCCTGGATGGTCGTGGGTCCCTGGGGGATGTTCTCCAGGAACCAGGCGTTCTCCTCGGAGAGCTGTCCCCGGGTCCAGCTCACGGCCATGCGCGCCGGGAGGCTGAAGGCGTTGTCCGAGCCGGGCGTGATGCAGGCCCGGTCGTGGTTGCCCCTGACCAGCACCCGCGGCTCCATCTGCCGCACCAAGTCCAGCACTTCGTTGGGGTTGGCGCCGTAGCCCACCAGATCCCCCAGCAGGACGTAGCGGTCGATGGATCTCCTTTTGGCATATCGCAGCACGACCCGCAGCGCATGCAGGTTCGAGTGGATATCGGAGAGGATTAGGTCCATGGGATTGTAGTGCTGCCGTAGTGTCGCAGATTTCCAGGGATGTGGAACAGGCCCGGACGGGCGGACTGCGAGTTGGGGTAAGGAATTAAGTTGGTAAAGGTTACCCCAATGGCTCACTCAAATTGTCATGATTTGGTCAGCACATTTTTTTTACAATTGCCGCCGCCAGCGCCTGGGGCGAGCGGCCCAGGGGGAGCACCATGGGGGCCTCCCACCAGGCGGCCGCACGCTTGGCGTACCGGGCCATGAACCCCTCCCGCTCGGCCGCCAACGGCCGCTGGGGATCGCCGCCGACCCTGCCCCACGCCACCTCCGGGATCTCCGCCACCCAGAGGACCGCAAAACCCGCTTCGCGCACCCTGGCCCGGGTGCCTGGATCCTCCCAGGCCCCCGCCCCCAGGGCGGCCACGCAGGGACGTTCCACGCACCGGGCGACCGCCTGGGCTTCCAGGGCCCGGAAGCCCGCTTCGCCGTGGTTGAGGAACAGATCGGGGATGGACGGGCCCAGGAGCTGGTCCGAATCCTGGAAGGGCAGCCCCAGCGTGGCGGCCAGGGCGGCGCCCAGGGAGGTCTTGCCCGCCCCGCTGCCGCCGATGAGCACCACCCCCTGGCCGGGGGCCAGAAGGGGACGAACGTTCCAGCGCTCCACCTGGAGGGTCCAGAGCAGTTCCCTGGGGTCCGCGCTGCGCATCACCTCGCCCACCATGGCCAGGGATTCCGCCCCCGCCTGGAAGCAGGTCCCCGCGTCCGCCGCGGTGAGGCCTCCGATCACCACGGGCGCCATGCCCTTGGCCAGCAGGGCCGCGGCCCCCTGGCGCAGGCCTTCCAGCCCCACGGGAACATCGTGGTCCTCCTTGGTGGCGGTGGCGCGGTAGGGTCCGACGCCCGCGTGGTCGCAAGCCGGGTCGGCATTCTCCCAGATTTCCGGCCGGTGGGTGGAGGTGCCCAGGTGGACGCTCCCAAGTCCGGGCAGCCGCCGGGCCTCGGTGGGAGGCAGGTCCGACTGGCCCAGGTGCAGGCCCCAGGGCGTCAGGCCCTCCTGGGCGGCCAGCACCGCCAGATCGGCCCGGTCGTTGATGCAGATGGCCGGCCAACCGCCCGCGGCCACGGACGCGCGCAGGGCCGTGGAGAGTTCCTGCCACTGGACACGCGCATCCAGGGGCTTGCCCCGGAACTGGACGAGGGGAAAGCCGGCATCCCCCAGCTTCCGGATCTGTTCGGCCAGGGAGAGCGGTGCGCGGGCGTCGGTGATGGGGTAGAGCGGAGGAAGATGCATGGCTCTCATCCTAGCAAGGGGCATCGGAAATCTGACCATCCCCGGAGACCTCGGCATAACTGGCCTTATGGCCTCGAAAGGCCGCCAGCCTTGGGGGGGGCTCATCCCGGGCGTGGTGGGTTCGTGGGCGAACTGATCAAACACAGAGAAGCACAGGGGCACAGAGGACACAGCAAAGAAGCCAGGGAGTTGGCTTCACATCACCTGGACTCGAGCGCCGACCCAACCCGCCCAGCCCCTGCTCGCTGCGCTCGCCGAAGCTCTACGAGCTTCGCGTCCATGGGGGGG
>DBME01000417.1 GCA_002298155.1 Holophagaceae bacterium UBA706
GCATGGCGTCCCGGGCGTTGGCCACCAGGTTGACGAGGATCTGCTTGAGGTCCTCGGTGTGGATGCGCACGGGCGCGGGTTCCTGCCCCGGCAGGAGCAGGAGGTGGCAGCCGCCCGGCACCAGGAGCTTGAGCAGGCCCTCCAGGGCGCCCAGCTCCCGCCGCAGGTCCCGCACCTCGCCGTCCTCCTGGAGGCGTCGCGAGAAGTCCATCACTCGGGAGGACAGGACCGCCGATCGCTCCACGGCCTCGATGATGGCCTCCACGGCGAACCCTGACACCTTCATGCGGCGCTCGAGCTCCATGCGCAGCACCTCGGCCGCGGAAAGGATGGATCCGAGCCCCTTGTTCAGGTCGTGCACCAGGCCCGCGCCCAGCACCACCACCGCGTTGAGGCGCTCGTTGAGGAGGACCACGTCCTGCATGCGCTCCAGGTCGCGGGTGCGGGCGGCGACCCGGGCTTCCATGTCCCGGTGGGAGGCCGCCAGCTGTTCCTGGGTCAGGAACTGCCGCAGCACCAGGGTGGCCGTGAGAAGCAGGAAGACCAGGAGTACGCCCGGCTGCGGGGCATCGCCCCCGATGATCCCCACGACGATGAGGGTGGTGACGGCCAGGAAGGGCGCGTGGATCAGGAAACCCGGGACGAGATGGGGCATGGGCTTTCCTCCCGCGGGCGCCTCCACGGGCCGCGGGCAGGCCGCGACCATGAGCAGGGCGCCGCTGATGAGCGGCGTGAGGCCCAGGCACAGGGACCGCGCGGCAAGATCCAGGCGCGCGAGGGAATGGGAGATGGAGGCCATCTGGAGGAAGAGGACGCTGCAGTTGAGCGCCAGCCACCCCAGGGGCCCCCGCATGCGCCGCGGATCCTCGGCCAGGAGGAAGGCGACGAGGCCCCCCGCCAGGACGAACCGCGAGCCCAGGGTCACCGCGAGGATCCGGTAGGTGGGTTCACCGCCCAGGAAGTGACCCCAGATCCCCCCGATCCAGGGGATGAGCAGGATGGACAGGCAGAAGACCATGGCCCCCAGGACGGAGAGGAGGGTATGGTCGCGGGCCCCGGACCAGGGCCAATTCCATACGGCGGCGGCCATGAGGACCCCGGAAAGGGGTGTGGCCGCGTAGGCCGCCATGCGGAGCGGCGAGGCCTCGCCCAGGGTCGGCGGCAGGGAGACCCAGAGGGCGTTGCCCAGGCAGGAGAGGGTCACGGCGGCGGCGAACAGGAACCAGCCCCGGCGTTCCGGGCCGCCGGCGAGGGCCCGGCGCAGGGCGAAGGCCACGGTCAGCGCGTTGCACACGAGGATCACGATGGCAGAGAGGGTCCAGGGGGTGCGGCCGGGCAGGTGCGGGATGAGAAGGGTCAGGCCCACACTCGCGGCTCCCAGTGTTGCGAGGGCCACCATGGGCGCAGATTTATGAGTGAAATATTGCATACTAAGGAGCGTACCCCGGACCTAGATTTATCGGTCATTTCGCCAAAAAACTCAATATCTTTCTGATCATTATCCTTCAAAATGAACGGTTTGAAACCGATTCCATACTTCTTTAATTTGTTATTTCATTAATCCGAAACGATGCCCCTCGACGCCATCCCCGGCAGGGGGTGGCACCTCTGCGCATGGCGGGCGATCCGGACGCAATTCGGTATTTACAATTAAATTAAATCGATTTCCCCGACCCTGTTCGCCATGGAAAGGCGGGGCTCACGCCGGGCAAGGCCTCCCCAATGACCATGAGGACCCCATGCATTTCGTGCGGAGGGCCTATTCCACGTTCAGCCGGTAGCCGATTCCCGGCTCGGTCAGGAGGTAGCGCGGCCGGGTGGCGTCGGGCTCGAGCTTGCGCCGGAGCGTGCCCATGTAGATGCGCAAATAATGCGTCTGCCCCTCGCCGGAGGGTCCCCAGACCTCGTTCAGGAGCTGGGCGTGGGTGACCACCTTGCCCGCGCGGCGGGCCAGGGCCTCCAGGAGGCGGTGCTCCAGGGGGGTGAGGCGCACCGGGACCCCGTCCATGGTCACCTCCCGTTTCTCCAGGTCCAGGCTGAGGGAGCCGCACTGCAGGAGGGGGGAGTCCAGGACCGTCTGGGTGGCGTGGCGAAGGGCGACGCGGATCCGGGCCAGGAGTTCCGCGGCCCCGAAGGGCTTGGTGAGGTAGTCGTCGGCGCCCAGGTCCAGGGCGCTCACCTTGTCCTTCTCCTGGTTGCGGGCCGAAATGATGAGGATGGGCTTGCGGCTCCAGTTGCGCAGCTCCCGGAGCACCTCCAGGCCGTCCTTGTCCGGCAGGCCCAGGTCCAGGAGGATGATGTCCGGGTTGTAGCTCCGCGCCAGGACGATGCCTTCGGCCCCGGTTCCGGCCACGTCCACCTGGTAGCCCTGGGTGGTCAGGGTCGGCACCAGGAAGCGCCGCAGGGGCGCCTCGTCTTCGATGATCAGGATCAGGGGCTGGGTCACGGTCGGTGCTCCATGGGGTCGTGTTCGAGGTCCGGCAGCACCGGCGGGACGCCGTCCAGGGGGAGGGTGATGCGGAAACGCGCGCCCCCGCCCTCCCGGTCCTCCACCCAGATGCGGCCGCCGTGGGCCTTCACGATGGCGTCGCAGATGGCCAGGCCCAGACCGACGCCGCCGTCCCGGATCTGGTCGGGCATGCGGAAGAACTTGTCGAAGATCATCTGCCGGTACTCCGCCGGCACGCCGGGGCCCTGATCCGCCACCGCCAGCTCCACCGTCCCCGGTCCCGCCCAGGCCTCCAGGATCACGGTGCCGTCACCCGCATGGAGCCGGGCGTTGATGAAGAGGTTCTGGAGCACTTGTTCCATGAGACCCCCATCGAGAGGGACCAGGGGCAGGTCCGGGGGGAGGTGCACCGTCACGGGCAGGGGCCCCTGGCGTTCCAGGTGCTCGATGGTGGACCCCACCACCTCGTCCAGGGGCTGCCATTCCTTGTGGACCCGGATGATCCCGCTCTCCAGGCGGGTGAGGTCCAGGAGGTTACTGAGGAGCCGGTTGAGGCGCACGCTCTCCTCGCGGATCATCACCAGCAGGTCGTGGCGGCTCTCCTCCGACAGGGCCCCTTCGGGCAGCAGGATGCTCGTGGCCGCGCCCTGGATGGCCGCCAGGGGCGTGCGGAGGTCATGGGACACCGCGCCCAGCAGGGTGCTGCGCATGCGCTCGGTCTCGTTCTCCAGGCGCACCCGCTGCACCGTCTCCACCCAGCGGATGCGCTCGAGGGCCAGGGAACCCTGCACGGCGAAGGCCTGCAGCAGGCCCCAGCGCTCCTGGGGAACCCGCGCGCCGCCGGCGAGGCGGATCTGGATGATGCCCTCGGTGCCGCCGGTCCCCGCCAGGGGCACGAAGGAGCACCCCGCGTCGAAGAACGGTTCCAGGGGGTCCTCCCGGGTGAAGGCCGTGCCGAATTCCGGCAGGATCACGCTGGGCGGCGGACAGGGCGGCACGTCCTCCCCCTGGGGGAGGCGGGTCCAGGCATCGTCCCCCGTGGGCAGGAGCACCCAGGCGTCGGCCTGGAAGAGGCTGTGGAGGCGCTGGGCGAGCACTTCGGCCACTTCCGGCACCGTCGAGCACCGCGCCAGGGCGCGGCCCAGGAGCATGAGCAGGACCGTCTCCGCCTCCCGGCGCCGGCCGGAGCGGGTCTCCTGGCGCAGCTGCCCCACCAGGTCCACCAGCAGCTGGGCGCCCAGCACGGTGGCGGAGAAGGACACGAAACGCGGCCAGCTGTCCACGGATAGCACGCCGAAGGGCTTGTTGAACCAGTAGGCGTAGATCAGGAAGGCCCCCGCGGTGCCGAAGGCCGACACGACCCGTCCCCAGCGGTGCACCACGAAACACATCGCCAGGGCGAAGACCACGGGCACCGCCGGGAAGCCCGCCACCACCGCCAGGGCCGCCGCGAAGATGCTGGTCACGGTGAGGATGACCGCCAGTGCCCCGGCGATGCCAACCAGGTCGCCCAGGTTCTTGAAGGGGATGCCCCGGGGCTGGATGGAATCCAGCGGCAAGGGGAGGATGCGGATGTCCAGGTTCCGGCGGAGCATCTCCTGGGCGCGGGAGCTCTCCAGGCGGTCCCAGGGGCCCCGGGCCCGGGTGACCCCCATGATGATCAGTGACGGCCCCCGCTTGCGGGCCAGGGTCAGCAGGCCCGCCACCACCGTGGGCCCCTTGAGCCAGATGACCTCGGCGCCCAGCTCGTGGGCCTCCTGCAGCCAGACCCGGGCCTGGTCGGCCTCCTCCGGCGTCTCCCAGCCGGGCACCTCCACGTGGGCCACCACCCAGGGCCGCCCCTGTTCGCGCGCCATGCGGAACCCGGCGTGCACCAGGCGCAGGCTCCGGGCGTCGGATCCCAGCGCCACCAGGATGGGGCCGGGCGTAGGGGTGGAATCGGAGGTCACGGGTTCGAACTCCCGGAAGCGGTTCTGCCCATCATGTCACA
>DBME01000400.1 GCA_002298155.1 Holophagaceae bacterium UBA706
TGGCCTGGTTCCTGCCCAACCTGGAGCGGAACCGCCCCCTACCCGAACCCTTGCCCCTGGAATTGCCCCAGAATGCCTGAACCACCGTAAGGAGGATCCCGCCATGCCCCGATCGCCCATCCTTGCCGCCATCGACTGGAAAGCCGTCTTCGACGCGGGCCTGCCCTACGCGGAATGGCTGCGCGCCGGCGCCACCCCCGGCAACGGGGAGGCCATGGAGGCCCTGCGCGAAGCCCAGGTCCTGGAGCCCGCCGTTGCGTCCTTCCTGGCCGCCCTTCCCCGTCCCGTGCGCGTCGTGGCCATCGCCGAGGACTGGTGCGGGGACGTGGTGAAGCATGTGCCGGTGCTGGCCCGCATGGCCCAGGCTGCCCCCGCCCTCCAGGTGCGCTTCATCTCGCGGGACCAGTTTCCCGAGGTCTTCGTGCGGTTCCTCACCAACGGCGGGGAAGCCATCCCCAAGTTCATCTTCCTCTCCGAGCAGTGGGTGGAGTGCGGCAACTGGGGCCCCATGCCGGCCCCCCTCCGGGACCTCATCGCCCGGGGCAAGGCCTGCGGTGACGTGGCCGCGGCCCGGAAAAAGGTCGGCGCGCGCTACGACGCCGACCCCGCCCGCCTGGAGACCCAACGAGAACTGCTCGCGTTGCTTGAGATCGCTTCCTGCAAGGAACCCTAGGGAAGCATCCGGGAGATCCTGAGTCAAAATCCGGCAAGATTTTCTCTCAGCGTCCCTCTCGAGCGTCAAGACGGGCTTGCAGGTGAATTATTTGATATATTAATATACCCTTTAAGCACTATTCTTCGCAGGTCCGCCTCCATGCCCCACGCCAGCCCCATGTCCCTCGCCAAGCTCGCCAGGATCACCGTCCTGATGGCAGGCCTCCTGGCCCCCTGCACCGCCCTGCCTCCGGCCCACTTCACCTTCGCGGTGATCAGCGACGTCCACATGGACCTCCGCAAGCTGGGCCTCGCCTTCCGGGACATGAANNGCCCGGCGGGTGGACACGGCCGTCGTGGTGGGCGACACCTGCGATGGCCAGCAGAAGGAATACGACAGCCTCCGGACCTTCCTCGCGGAGAAGCCGCATCCGCAAAGGCTCTTCTTCACCATGGGCAACCACGAGTACTACGCCGCCTACCACCCCGGCGGCGGCGACTACGACGAAGCCGGCTTCCCCAACGGCGAGACCAGCGCCGCCTGCCGTGAGCGCTTCAACCGCTTCCGGGGCGCGGGGGCCGGCGACCCCGTCTACCATGACGCCTGGGTTGAAGGCCTGCACTTCATCTTCCTGGCCGGGGAGCGGTCCCGCATGGACGACCCCGCCTTCCTGGATGACGCCGTGCTGACCGGGGCGCAGTTGAGCTGGCTGGAAGCCCACCTCGCGGAAACGCCCGTCCCCGGCGCGCCTGTGTTCGTCTTCCTGCACCAGCCCTTCCAGGACACGGTCTCCGGCAGCGGCGGACGTGGGGACGGGAGCCTCTCCATCCGGCAAGGCACCGCCCTGGAGGGCATCCTGGCCGCGCATCCCGGGGTCTTCTTCTTCTCCGGCCACACCCACTGGCGGTTGGCCTTGCCCACCACGCACCGCGCCGGCGCGGCCCCGGGCCTCCAGCTCTTCAACACCTCGTCCGTGCGCGACCCCTACACGTCCGCGGACGAACCCGTGAAACACGCCATGAGCGAAGGCCTGACGGTCACGGTGACCCGGAACCGGGTGGTGGTGACGGCCCGTGATTTCCTGGGCCGCCGCGACCTGCCCGGCCAGCGGTACGAGTTCCGCCTTCCATCGCCGAGGAAAACAGGAGGGTTCAGTCCGTCGGCAGCGGCAGGTGGTGCTGGCGCAGGAAGGTGAGCTTGTCCCAGTAGCCCCGCTGGAAGACGATGAGGCCGTCCACCACGTGGAAGAACCCGCACCCCCGTAGCCCCAGGGGGTCCGACCACTCCAGGATCGCCCATTCCCCGTCCTCGAAGAGGTTCTCCACCACGCACACCATCTCCGCCGCGGCGAAGCCGTCCTCGAACATGCGGCGGATGGCGGCCTTTCCGACCACCTGCGCTTCGGCCACCTGATGGTTGACGGCGTCTTCCGCATAGAAGGATGCCAAGCCCCCGGCATCCGCCGCATTGAAGGCCCGCACCCACGCCTCCACCACATCCCGGGGTGTTCCCATTCGGCTCTCCTATCCGGTCACCCGCTTCAACCCCTGTAGCACTTCGTCCAGGTGCTGGCTGAAGGCGTCCAGCAGGGCCTCCCGCTCCGCCGGGGACCCGCCGTCCAGGTTCGTTTCCAGATTCCGCGCCGCGTCGGAGAGCGGAACGGCGCCGATGGCCATGGCGGTGNNGGCGGATGTCCCCGGGGATGCCGCCCTTGCTGTCCCGGAAACGCACAAGCATCCGCGTGTAGATGTCGGCCCGGCCCACGCTGTACTTCAGCCCCACCTCCGTGAGGATCCCGGGCAGTTCCAGGTCGAAGCCCGCGGCGGGGGGCGCCTCCACGGGCGCGGCCGGCGGAACCACCGCGCCGGGGGTGGTCCAATGGGCAAGCACGCGCACCAGTTCCTCCAGTTCAAAAGGTTTGCTGATGAAGTCGTTCATTCCGGCCGCGAGGCACTTCTCCCGGTCCTGGGCCATGGCGTGGGCCGTCATGGCGATCACGGGCAGGGACGCCAGTGCGGGCCTGGACCGCAGGCGCCGGGTGGCCTCCAGGCCGTCCATGAAGGGCATCTGCACGTCCATGAGAACCGCGTCGAAGGTCGAGGTCTCCAGGAGGTCCAGGGCCCCCTGGCCGTCACCGGCCACCGTGACCTCCATCTTCGCCACGTCGGCCAGGAGCTCCGTCGCCACCTGCTGGTTGAACTCGTTGTCCTCCACCAGCAGCACCCGGCGCCCCTTCACCTGGGCGTATGCCCCCAGCGGCGTGGGCTCGTGGGCGGCCTGGGTGGTGCGGGGCGGACCATCCGTGCCCAGGACGCCCATGAGCGTCTCCAGGAGGACGGAACCCGTCACGGGCTTGGGCAGGAAGCCCGCGAGGCGCTCCTCCTCCACCCGCCGGCGCACGGAGCCCAGATCGAAGGCCGAGGTCATGAGGATGCGGGGAGCGCGCCCGGGCCGCTCCCGGATGCGCGCGGCGGCCTGGAACCCGTCCATGCCCGGCAGCTTCCAGTCCATAACCACCAGGTCGTAGGCTTCGCCCCCCTGGCGGTCGAGGGCCTTCTCCAGACCCTCCTCGCCGGTTTCGGCGGCGTCCACCAGGAAGCCCATGGAACCCAGGAGCTCGGCCAGGATCTCCCGGGCGCTGGCGCTGTCGTCCACCACCAGCACGCGCAGGCCCCGGGCGAGCCGCGCGCTTCCGGTGGAGGTGCCCGGAGCCGCACCGAGACCGAGGCAGGCGCTGAAGGAGAAGGTGCTGCCCTTGCCGGGTTCGCTTTCCACGGTGATCTCGCCGTCCATGAGCGTCACCAGCTTGCGGCTGATGGCCAGCCCCAGCCCCGTGCCGCCCCGCCTCCCCGTGCGGGAGGTCTCCACCTGGGTGAAGGGCTGGAAGAGCCGCCGGGTCTGGTCGGGGTCCATGCCCTGCCCCGTGTCCTTCACGGAGAAGCGCAGCTTCACCTTGCCGCCCGCCGTGAAGCCGTCCATGCCCACGGAGAGGAGGATCTCCCCCCGGTCCGTGAACTTCACGGCGTTGTTGCAGAGGTTGATGAGCACCTGCCCCAGGCGCAGGGGGTCGCCCACCAGCGCCGGGGGCACGTCGGAGGAGACGCGGATCAGGAACTCCAGCTCCTTCTCCTGCATGCTGGAGCCTTCCATGACGGCCGTGACCTGGTCGAGGACCTCGTCCAGGCGGAAGTCCACGGAGGCGATCTCCAGCTTCCCGGCCTCGATCTTGGAGAAGTCGAGGATGTCGTTGATGATGCCCAGGAGGGAGGAGGCCGCGAAGCGCGCCTTGGCGAGGTAGTCGCGCTGCTGCCCCGTGAGTTCCGTGCGCAGGGCCAGCTGGGTCATGCCCAGGATGGCGTTCATGGGGGTCCGGATCTCGTGGCTCATGTTCGCCAGGAACTCCCCCTTGGCCCGGGTGGCGGCCTCGGCGAGATCCTTGGCGGCCTTGAGCTCCAGGTTCGCCGCCACCAGCTCCGAGGTGCGCGTCTGCACCTGGTCCTCCAGGTGGTCCCGCTGCTCGGCGAGCTTCTGGTCCTGGTCCTGGATCCGCTCGAGCATGGCGTTGAAGGAGTCCACCAGGGTCCCGATCTCCGTTGCGTCGTGCTTCAGGGCCCGCACGCTGTAGTCGTGGGAGGCCGCGATGGTCTCGGTGACCTCCGCCAGGTCCAGGATGGGGCCCGTCACCACCCGCTGGATCCGGGAGACGAAGGCATACACCATCAGCAGGAGGAGGCCCATGAGCGCGGCCACGGCGATCCCCGTGACCAGGAGCCAGCGGGTCAGCGCCCCCTGGTCCCGCTGCAGGAAGAGCAGCCCCACCGGGGTGCCGTCCTCGTTGTAGATGCGTCGGGTGAGGTTGATGCGCCCCTGGGAGAACCAGACCTTGTCCCGGAACTCGCCCATGGGGGCGGTGCCGGCGCCGCCTTGCGGATAGGCCACCAGGAGGGTGCCGTCGGCCAGGTGGATCCGGGCGGCGGTCACGTCCTTACGCGAAGTCAGCCCCGCCAGGATCCTTCCCCCGGACTCCGGATCCCGGAAGACCACCGAAGCCGAGGCGTTGTAGGAGACGATCTCGCCCAGGCCCCGCAGGTCCTGCACCACCAGCTCCCGGCCCAGGTACACCTCCATGCCCAGGAAGGCCACGGCCGCCAGGAGCAGCGCGCCGCCCGAGGTCAGCATGAGCATCAGCGTGACCTTGCGGCGGATGGAGAAGCGGGACAGGAGGGCCATGGGGATCAGGGGGTTGAGGTACGGGTTTCGACGAGCTTGGCCATGCGCAGGAGCTGCGAACTGACGGCGAACTTCTCCACGGCGGCGGCCTGGGGGTTCACATAGATCTTCAGGCGGTCCCCTTCGATGAGGAGGTCCACCATCACGCCCCGGGTGATCAGGTCCTCGTCGTCGGACACCGTGACGACGCCCTTGCCCTTGGCCCAATCCAGGATCTCGCCGGCATTCCGGCGCTCGGAGCGGCACAGGAAGAGCAGGTCGCAGGACTGGATCTCCGAGGCCCGGACCACGTAGCGCACTTCGATCCTGCGGCCCTGGACCGTGCGCGTGCGGGCGTAGGCGTCGAGCTTGGAACCGAAGGGGGAGCGGCCCACCACGGCGATGAGGTAGGGACGGCCGGTATCCCGGGTTTCGGGCCCCTTGAAATAGGGGGACAGCTCCACCAGCGCCCGGGCCTTGATCACGTACTCGTCCACCGGCGAGCCGGGGGGTTGCGCGGCCAGGAAGAGCCCGGCGCACGCGGCCAGACCCAGCCGGAGCCCGCGCAACGTGCGGCGGGCTGCGACGAGGAATGTGCCCGCCGAATCGATCAAGGGTCCCCGTCCTTGCCTGGAAATTCCGGTAAGGTAGTAAGCCGTTGCACGATCACGATTGCCAGTGAAACAGGCCTACTTTATAGCATGATTCACCGGTCGGGGGTTCGACCGACCCCGCCCGGAGCGGAGCAGAGATGACCGATATCCAGGTTTCCCGGCTGGCAGGCATTCCGACCCTCTTCGCGGCCCAGACCGCCGCGCGGTGGCGGGTGGCCGCCACGGGCCCCGCGGAGCGCGCCCGGAAGCTTCGGGCCCTCCTCGACGGCCTCATGGCACGCCGCGGCGAGGCCCAGGCGGCCCTGGCCGCCGACTTCCGCAAGTCGCCCGAGGAGGT
Source organism: Holophagaceae bacterium UBA706 (assembly GCA_002298155.1). Taxonomy (GTDB): domain Bacteria; phylum Acidobacteriota; class Holophagae; order Holophagales; family Holophagaceae; genus Mesoterricola. The sequence goes on from DBME01000400.1 coordinate 5,816, forward strand.
GGACCTGACGGAGATCTACCCCATCGTCTCGGAGATCCGGCATACCCTGCGCCACCTGCGGGCATGGATGAAGCCCCGGCGGGNNAGGCGGGTGCACACGCCCCTGGCCTTCTTCGGCAGCGCGGCCTCGGTGGTGCACGAGCCCAAGGGCCTCACCCTCATCATCAGCCCCTGGAACTACCCGCTGTACCTGACGCTGGGCCCCCTCGTCTCCGCCGTGGCGGCGGGGAACTGCTGCATCATCAAGCCGTCGGAATTCACCCCCCGCACCACGGCCTTCGTGGTGTCGCTGCTGGACGCGCTCTTCACCCGCGACGAGGTCGCGGTGGTGGAGGGAGCGGCGGACGAGGCCAAGGCCCTCCTCGAACTGCCCTTCGACCATGTGTTCTTCACGGGCAGCCCCGCCGTGGGCCGCCTGGTCATGGCCGCCGCGGCCCGGCACCTGGGCTCCGTGACCCTCGAGCTGGGGGGCAAGTCCCCCGTGCTGGTGGACGCCGGGGCCGACCCCGTCGCCGCCGCCCGGAAGATCGCCTGGGGCAAGTTCATCAACGCCGGCCAGACCTGCGTGGCCCCGGACCACGTCCTGGTCCACGCGGACCTCCATGACCGGCTGGTGGAGGAACTGGCCCGCACCATCCGCGGGTTCTACGGCGAGACCCCCGAGCAGCGCAAGGCCAGCCCCGACTTCCCACGCATCATCAGCGGCCGCCACCTGGAGCGCCTGCGGGGCCTCCTGGAGACCTCGGGAGGCCGCATCGTCCTGGGCGGGGAGGCCGACCCGGGCGAGAACTACCTCGCGCCCACGCTGGTGACGGAGGTGTCCCCGGAGGCCGCGCTCATGCAGGAGGAGATCTTCGGGCCCATCCTGCCGGTGCTGAAAGTGGCCTCCATGGACGAGGCCGTGGCCTTCGTGAACGCCCGCCCCAAGCCCCTGGCCCTCTATGTCTTCGCCGGCGGCCGGCGCCGGGCCGAGGCCATCCTGGCCCGCACCACCTCCGGGGGCGCCTGCATCGACGATACGGTGCTCCATTTCGCCCACCCCTGCCTCCCGGCCGGAGGCATCGGCAATTCCGGCGTGGGGAAGGCCCACGGCCACCACGGCTTCCTGGCCTTCTCCAACGAGAAGGCCCTGCTCAGGCAGCGCACGCCCTACGCCCCCATCCAGCTGATGTACCCCCCCTACACCGGCTTCGTGCGGCGGATGATCGACCTCACCCTCAAATACTTCTGACCTACCGGAACATCCAGCTCACCTTAAGCTGCACCGCGTCATCGGCGGGCAGGCGGGAGAGGATCGACAGGTCGGCGCGGGGGCTTACGGCGCCATGGTCGTTGACCAGGGCGTCGGTGGAGACCCCGTGGGTGTACACCAGGAAGGCGGTGGAACCCGGATTGAACTCCCACCGCACGATCAGGTTCTCGTTCCAGAGGCGGTCGGAGAAGGCCGTCGCCGAGCTGGTGGCACCGGGGGCGAGGGTGGCGTCGTCCACGTAGCTCTGCAGGTCGCGGTAGTCCCAGTTGGCCAGCAGCCACTGGCTCAGGAACTGGACGGTCAGGCGCGGACTCACGGCGTAGGCCAGGCGGAAGGTCTCGTTGAACTGGGTCATGCGCCGCAGTCCCACCACGGGCACGGTGCCCTGGGTCTCCAGGTAGCGCAGTTCGCCTTCGTTGCGGCTGACGCTGGTGTCGGTCTGCACCTCCAGGGCCGGCCCGAGCTTGATGGACTGGAACCACCCCGCGTCGGAGGAGGGTCCCCCGGGCCACCAGGACCTTCCGGCGCTGACCCGCACGTACCAGGGCCGGTTGCCGGCGGTGTCGAAACCCAGCCCCACCGCAGGTATCTGGTCCCGGCGCAGGTACTTCTTCACGGGGTCGGCATAGGTGCGCAGCTCCCGGTCGTCCTCCACGGGCAGGTTGATGCGGGCATTGCCCCAGAGGGACCAGAAGGAGGTCAGGTCCGTGCTGGCCCAGGTGCTGGCGGTCTTCTGAAAGAAGCGTCCCGCCTGGTCCCGGGCGACGGACACGTCCATCCCCCACTCCCAGTTGCGGAAGGCCAGGAAGGTCCGGTCCCACCGCCGGGCCACCCCCAGGTAGGCGCGCTGCTCATCGGCCCGGGCCAGGTAGCCCAGGTCGTTGGGGTCGAAGTCGCGGCTGGTGTTGTCCCCGTTGAACTCCACCCGCCAGCCCGAACTCCAGCGCCGGTTGATCCGCAGGTACTCCCGGTCGCCCCGGGCCTCCTCGCCTTTCACGCCCGCCTCGGCCACCGCGGCGCTGGCCTCCAGGGCGGTGCTGCGGTCCCAGCTCTTGAAGACGCCGTCCACGGCCCCCACCCGGGCGGAGCGCCCCGCGGGGTCGGCCTCCCTCACGAAGGAACCGAAGGCGCCCAGGGTGCTGCCCCGGTCGTCCATGGCCTGGAGGACCCGGGCCGCCGCGTAGGTGGCGTAGGGGGATAGGCTCCGCTCTCGGTAGGCGCCCGAGGCGTCCCGCACCTGTCCCCGGGCGTTCTCCACGCCGGCGGCCAGGGCCCCGAAGGAGAACCCGGTGTTCAGGCGGGCCGTGTACTTGGCTGCGCCGGCGATATCCGCGGTGGCGGGCCCGTCCACCAGGGTCTCCCCATCGGCGAGGGTGGGGCTGGACAGCCCCTTCCCGATGCGCCGGCTGTAGAAGAGCCGCGTGCCCGGCACCTGGAAGAGGTCCATGCCCTCCAGGAAGAAGGTGCGCTTCTCCGGGAACACCGTTTCCACCGTGGAGAGGTTGAGCACGGCCTGGTCCACCTCCACCTGGGCGAAATCGGGCCGCATGGTCAGGTCGAGGGTCGAGGAGGAGGTCAGGCCCAGGTGGGCATCCATGCCCACGCTCGCCTTGGTGCCCCTGTCATCGTAGGTGTTGGCTGTATGAAACTTGTCCCGCCAGGTCAGGAAGGGGATCCACTCCGTGCGCAGGGGCGGCTCCACGCCGGAGATGCCGTCCAGTTCGGGGAACCGGCTCGCGAAGGCGTTCTCCCCCCGGGGAGGCAGCTCCCAGAAACTGGTCTCGCGGATGGCGCCCTGGTCCGTGCGGCTGAAATTGATGCCCCAGGCATGGGGACCCCGGCCGCTGCGGAGCCGCAGGGAGGAGAGGGGGATCTTGAGGACCGCGGTCCAGCCGGCGTCGTCCACCTTCACGGCGCTGTCCCAGACCGCGTCCCAGCTGGTGTCGCCGGCGGACGAGTCCCCCGTGTAGATGGCATCGCGCTGGACCCCCGCGGCGTTGACCATGAAGCCGAAGGCCGTTCGTCTGTCCTGTTGGCTGTCGATATACACCGCGAACCAGTCGCTCTGGCTGTCCTGGTCCCGGCGGTGGACGCGGCGCACGGGGCCCGCCCCGCCCCGGGGCAGGTCCATGCGGGCCCCCACGTAGACGTAGCGGTCGTCGTACAGGACCTTGACCTCCGTGGCCAGGGCGGAATCCTTGCCGAACTCGGGCCACGAGGCCCGGAAGCCCGTGGCCGCCGGAGCCCGGTCCCAGTCCGGCTCGCGCATGGCGGCGCCCGGATTGATGGGTCCCCGGGTCCGCACCGCCGTGAGGCCCGCGCCCAGAAGGGCCGGAACCAGGGCCGACGCCAGCGCCGCGGACCTCACGGCCCGCCCGGACACCGTGCGGAGGATTGCGGAACCATGGCTCATGGTCGGCTCGAAAGGGGGCCCGGCGCCCGGAAGGAGCCGGAAACCCAACCAGTTTACATATGTTTGCCCGGCCGGAGCTAAGATGTCCCCCAGCATCACCAACCAGGAGCCACCATGACCGTCATCCCCCTGACCTCCCTTTGGCTGCCCATCCTTCTTTCGGCCATCTTCGTCTTCGTGGCCAGTTCCTTGATCCACATGGTGATCAAGTGGCACAACTCCGACTACCGGCCCTTCCCCAACGAGGCCGAGGTCATGGAGGCCATCCGCAAGGGCGCCCCCGCCCCCGGGCAGTATGTCTTCCCCCACTGCGCCGACCACCGCGACCTGGGCAAGCCCGAAATGAGGAAGAAGTTCGAGGACGGCCCCATGGGCCTGGTCTACCTGGCCCGTCCAGGCCTTCCCAACATGGGCAAGAGCCTGGGCACCTGGTTCCTGCTCAATCTGGCGGTGTCGTTCTGCGCGGCCTACCTGACCTCCCGCACCGTGGCGCCCGGGACCCCCTACCTCCAGGTCTTCCGGGTGGCGGGCACGGTGACCTTCCTCGCCTACGCCGTGGGCACCATCCCCGGGTCCATCTGGATGGGCAAGCCCTGGCGGGTCACGATCAAGGAGGTCGCCGACGCCCTCATCTTCGGCCTGGTCACCGCGGGTGCCTTCGGGTGGCTCTGGCCCCGGTAGGCTCTTATCCCTGCCGCCCCTTGAATTCGTCCATGGAGCGGTTCACCCCGAAGAAGGCCGTCACCGCGTCGAAAAGCGCCGGCGGCAGCGCCTTGACCATGAGCACCGCCAGCACGAACCGCGGCATGATCAGCCGCCGCCGGTTCCGTTCCACCGCATCCAGGATCTTCCAGGTCACGTAGTCCGGCTTCAGGATCGGCAGCAGCCAGGGGAACCGCGTCCTGACTCCATGGAACATGCCCGTGTCGATGTAGTAGGGGCACACCACGGTCGTGCGGACGGGATGCCCCAGCCGCTTGAGTTCCAGGCGCAGGGATTCGTCGAACCCAACGGCCGCGAACTTGGAGCTGCAGTAGTCCGTGAGCCTTGAGGTCCCCGAAAGCCCGGCGGCGCTGGCCACGGTGACCACATGGCCCCGCCCCTGGGCGATCATGGCGGGCAGGAAGGCCCGCGTCATCCAGAAGAGCGCCAGGGCGTTCACCTGGAAGGTGCGTTCGATGGCCTCGTCGCTGCATTCCAGGATGGATTTCCCGGTGACGATGCCGGCGTTGTTGATGAGCACGTCCACGGTGCCCCGGGCCTTGAGGATGGCAGCGGCCGCGGCCTGGGTCGCGCCCCGGTCGGACAGGTCCACGGTGTAGACGGCCGTGTCTCCGCCCAGTTCGGCCAGCACGGACTTGAGGCCCGCCTCGTCACGGTCCAGCAGGGTCAGCCGGGCCCCGCGGACCCGGGCCTCCTGGGCCATGAGCCGGCCGATGCCGCTGGCCGCGCCGGTGATGAGCACATGGGATCCGCGCAGGCGGGTCATTGAATCCTCCGGAAATAGAAAGCGGGGGAGGCCGAGGTGGCCTC
>DBME01000193.1 GCA_002298155.1 Holophagaceae bacterium UBA706
GTTTGATCAGTTTCTTAACTATTTCAGAGCGTTGGGGCATTGGGTGATGGGTCGATTGAAAGGGATCCCTTTCTAAGCCGTGAATGGATCATGCGGTGGCCCTGGCCGGGAGGCTTCACCCCGGAGCCGGGCCGGAGTTACCATGGTGGCTTCCCATCTGCCTATCAGCCCGCCCCGGAATTACGGCGCACGCGGGCCCTACGCCCTGGAGCTCGCATGGCCCGGAAGATCGACGAACTCGCCCGCATCACCAACCTTCGCGCCGTCCCCAAGGACGGTCTATTCGGGTCACCCTTCGCCGCCGGGAACCTGGACGGGTTCCTGGTCAAAGCCGGGTATACGCGGCTGGGCAACCAGGCGGTGACGGCCTACCGCGTGCGGTTCAAGGCCAACACCTGGGCAGGGGATGTGGAAATGCTCCGGGAGGCCGCCGCTGGAAGCGAGGCCCTCAAGGAAGCCCTGGGCCGCAAGAAGGTCCCGGGCACGCTGGTGAAGGCTCTGGTGCTGGAGCCCGACGCGCTGGTCCTGAACCTGACCTATTCCTTCGTTAGCCCTCGCCCGGCCAAGGTCGCCGCCATCCTCAAGGCCCTGGTGGGCCTCGCGCGGACCTTCGCGAGCCCCATCGGGACCGCTTGTGAATCCTGCGGATCGGAGGCGGGCGCCAGGGTCTTCCTCGCCGACCAGGTTCCCGTGTCGGTCTGCGCCGGCTGCAGGTCGACCCAGGACGCGGAGGCGGTCCGCCAGGAGGAGGACTACCGCAGGATGGACAGCAATCCCTTCCTGGGCCTTGTGTACGGTGCGGCCACCGCGGCGGTCCTCGCCCTGGCCTGGGCCGGCGTCGCCTATGCCGTGGACCGCATCTTCGCCTACGCGGCGATCCTGATGGGCTCGGCCATCGCGTGGATGGTCAACCGCGGCATGGGGAAGATCAACCTCCAGGGGCGGATCCTGACCGTGGTCTTCACCGTGGCCAGCGTCATGGGCGGGCACTACCTGTTCCTGCTCTTCGCGGTGGCCCGGCTGAAAGAGCTGCCCATCTCCTTCGACCTGGCCATGACCGTGGCGCGGGTGTTCCCCACCGTGGCCTTCGCCGAATCCACGGGTGTGCTGAGCTTCGTGTTCAGCCTCATTGGCGCGGGGTACGTGCTCTACGCCAATCGCCCGCCGAAGTTCCGGAAGGCGTTCGAGCCGCTGGGGAACTGAACCCGCCGGGTAAGGAAATTTTAGGAAACGGTTACGGAAAACATAGCAATCCCGGCCCTTGGGCCGAGGCCAAGCTTGTTCCAGGCGGACCGGATGGACCGGCGCCCCTGGAACCGGAGTTGACCATGCCCAACGAGACCCTCGCCCTTCCTGAACCCTCCGTGGCCACCTGGCCCCGCTACGACAGCTATGCAGAGATCCACAAGGCCCTGCGCGCCTTCATGGGCGACACCCTGACCCGGGTGGGCAGCCTGGATCCCTGGGATGCGGAGGAAGTCGCCGCGGTGATGGGCCAGACCCGGGATCTGCTGGGGCTGTGCCGGACGCACCTGGAACATGAGGACCGGTTCATCCACCCCGCCATGGAGGCGCGCCAGCCGGGCTCCACTGCCGTCACGGCCGGGGACCACGCCGGCCACGAGGCGGCCCTGGAAGCCCTGGCGGAGGCCCTGGCGGCGCTGGAGGCCTCCCGGGACCGGGAGCAGGCCGTGCGCGGCCTCTACCGCAGCCTGGCGCGCTTCGTGGCGGAGAACCTGGAGCACATGGAACGGGAGGAGCGGGACAACAACCCGGTCCTGTGGGCTCACTACACGGACGAGGAGATCGTCGCCATCGAACGGGCCCTGATCGCCTCGATCCCACCCGGCGAGATGGGCCTCGCCCTTTCCTGGATGATCCCGGCCATGAACCCCGGGGAGCGCGTCCGGAAGTTGGCCGGGATTCGCGCCAAGGCGCCCGAGCCTGTCTTCCGCCAGATCCTCGCCCTGGCAGAGGACCGACTTCCCAAGGCGGCCTGGGAGCGGCTGCAGCGGGATCTGAGGTGACCTTCCCGGGGCCCGGCTGGACCTGGATACGAACACGGCCGTCCGCTGGATGCGAACGGCCGTGCTATTGCATGGCAGAGAACGATAGGCAGCCTCGAACCAGGCGGGGGCCCCGCAGGGATTACTCCATCCAGGGCGCCAGTTCCTGCTTGATGGCGGCGCTATCGCCCACGGCCACGATGGTGAAGGTCTTGGGGGCGAGGTAGGTGCGGGCCGCGCGCTTCACGTCGGCGGCGGTCACGGCCTGGATCTTAGGCACCCAGGCGGCGAGGGATTCCGCGGGCTGGCCCATGAGCCAGGCGGAGGCCAGGGCGCTGCCGTAGGCGTCCAGGGAGAGGGTCTGGAAGAGGTAGCTTCCCGCCAGACTGCGCTTGGCCTTGACCAGCTCGTCCGCGGGCACGTCGACGGCGCCCATGCGGGCGAGTTCGTAGAAGACCTCGGTGACCGTGGCTCCGGTGACGGCGGTGCGCACGGCGGCGCTCTCGGCCACGGTCCCCGCGGCCAGGCCCTTGGACAGGGACATGTAGGGGCTGTAGGTGTAGCCCTTGTCCTCCCGGATGTTGCGGGTGATGCGGCTGCCGAAGGCGCCCCCCGCCACTTCCACGGCCAGGCTCAGGGCCGGCAGGTCGGGATGGCCTTCGGGCAGGGCCCGGCGCCCCAGCACCAGAGCGGTCTGCACGGAGTCGGGGCGCTCCTTGATCACCACGGCCGGCTTGGGGGCGGCGGTGGGCGGCGTGACATCGGGGATCGCCGCCCCTTCGGCCTTCCAGGAACCGAGGGCCTGGTCCACGGCCTTACCCACGGCCTTGGCGTCGAAGGCGCCCACCACCAGGAGCAGGGCCCGGTCGGGGCGGAAGCGCGCGGCATGCGCCTTGGCGATCTGGGCGCGGTCCAGGTTCTTCACCCAGGCGGGATCGAGGCCCACGTGGCTGTAGGGGTGCTCCCCGTAGAGGGCGCCCATGAAGGCCCGCCGGGCCTGGAAGGAAGGATCGGCCTCCCGGGCCTGGATGGAGGCCAGGGTCCGCTCACGGAGCTGGACGACCTCGGTTTCGGGGAAGGCGGGCTCGCGGGCGATCTCGCCCAGGATCCCCACCAGCCGGGGCGCGCCCCAATCCAGGGAGGAGGCCCAGAGGTAGGTTCCGTCCTGGCCGGCGCTGCCGCTGGCCTCGCCGCCGATGCCCTGGAGTTCCTGGGCGAGGGTGCGGGCGTCGTGGGTGCGGGTCCCCTCCTTGAGGAGCTGGGCGACCAGG
>DBME01000194.1:0-4541 GCA_002298155.1 Holophagaceae bacterium UBA706
ATTGGGTGATGGGTCGATTGAAAAGGTTACCTTCCGAAGCCGTGAAAGGAGCGGGAGGAAGGCAAGGCGTGGCACGGAAAGTCGGATAGGCGGCATGGGCAACCGAGAGGGGTTTCTCCGATCGTCTCTACTCAGGAGGGGTGAGGCCCCTGGTGGGATGCCTCCGATCTTAGACCCGATCCCCTCCCCACCGGCGGGCGCGGTGCCTTCCCCAAGGCCACCGTGTCAGTGGATATAGCCCAGCACACCCTCGTCCGTGAACCCGAGCTCGCGGCGCGCGCTCTTGGATTCGCCGTGGCTCGTGGTGTAGAAGTGGTCGTTGTGGTCTTTCTTGTACAAGCGGTACCAAGGTTCGCCGGCCGGCACCTGGTAGCGGTGCCGGAAGGCTTCGATCCTGTCCTGGCGCACCAGGAAACCGGCGATCCCCTCGTAGGTCCATCCTTGGCTCTTTGCCACTTCGCATTCTTCCGCCGACATGGTGTAGAAGTGGTGGTTGTTGAACAACCGGTACACAGGCCCCATGTAGTCCGGGTCGTAGTTCAGGAGGTAGAAGAAGCCCCGGCCCTTCTCCTCCTCGTACTGCGGGCGCTCGGAGCCTTCCGTCAAGGTTTTGAAGAACTTGCGGGTGGTGCCCGGCGAGTACTTCACGAAGGCGGCGCCGATCCCGAGTTCGAAAGGACCGAGCCGGTTCTTGATGCGGATCGTTGTCTTCCGGACCTTCTCCGCCTCGGATTTGGACGTGGTGAGCAGGCGGTCGGAGGTGTACCTGTTCCTGAGGGTGAAGACCTCGCACAACTTCCAGTTGGAGGGCAGGGAACTGTGGGCGGCCACCAGTTCCTTGTCCTCATGCTCCGCCCACGCCTGGGCGGCTCCCAGTGCGCAAACCAAGGCAATGGATGTCCTTCTCATCTTCTGTTCCCTCCTCAGGAGAAACCCGGTTCGTCCTTCCCGGTGGGGCGCCTCATCCGCCCAACCGACAACATGAAGGGAGGGGGGAAAACGTTTCATACATAATTTAGGGTAGGTGGTTCAGTTCCAGCCCTGTTCCAGCTTTCGCCCAGCCACGATCAGTGAGCCCAGAAGGATCGTGGCGGTCGTCAGCAGCGTCCACCCCGGCCACGTGCGGCAGAGGATCGCTGCGGCGAAAAGCGCCACCACCTGCACCAGGCCCAGGCCCGCGCTCCGGCCCGAAGCGAAGCGCCAGGGTGCGCTGGGGGCTCGGCTGGCCACGCTGGGATGGACGCCGATGGCCAGGGCGGCGCTGCCGGCGGCGAGGCCCACGATGGGCGACAGGGGCAGGGTGAGGAGGAGGATGATTCCGAGGAAGGCGGCGGCCTTGGCCCCGAGGATGTCCCAGCCGCGCAGGGGCAGCAGGCGGTACCGGTCCATTCCGCCCTGCCCTTCGGCCCCGAAGAGGTTCTGGGCGCTGGTGCTCATGGCCAGGACGACCAGCAGCGCGCAACCCGCGCCCACATCGGCGGTAGGGCCCTTGTCCAGGATGCGGAACGCGGTGCCCAGCAGGCTCATGGCGAGGGCGAGGTACACGTCCAGGCGGCGGAAGGTCTCCCGGAGGTTGTTCCGCACCAGGAACCCCGACCGGCCCGGCAGCGCGGGGATCCGCAGGAGGGGGTTCCACCCCGGGTGGCGGCCCAGGAGCCGGTGGCCCAGGGCGCTGGCCAGGATCAGGAGAAGGGCCGCGAGAAGCACAAGCTCCATGGCCGGAAGGTAGGCCTTCCCCCCGAAGACCGGCAGGGCCACGGCCACCCACAGGGCCGGATTCAGGAGCAGCGCCAGACCGCGCACCGCCACCACCTGGCCCCGCCCCAGGGGCAGGAGTTCCAGCCGCTCCCGCGGCGCGCCCAGCAGGGGGTCGGCGCTGAGGGGGACCAGGAGCAGGAACCCCACCAGCGATGGCAGGAAGACGTTCCCCTTGGGCTGGAGCCCGAACAGGAGCGCCGCGAAGACCAGGAAGTGATTGGAGAACGCGTCCTCCAGCCTCCGGATCTCGCGCCCGTGGGCGACGGCCAGGGCTTTCAGGAGGGCGACGATCCCAGCCACGGCAGGTCCTCGGGGGAAAGCGGGGGAAGGTGGTCGAAGTAGGTCTCCTCCAGGGAGGCCTCGAGCTCCCCGGCCTGGGCCAGACGCACCAGGCGCCCATGGTCCAGGAAGAGGAAATGGGTGGCGATGCGTTCCGAAAGCGTCAGCGCGTGGGACGTGAAGAACACCGTCACGCCCCGGCCGGGAAGTCCCGCGAGGAGATCATGCACCGCCCGCGCGCTGGCGGGGTCGACGCTTTCGAAGGGCTCGTCCAGGAGCAGCACCGACGGGTTGTGGATGAGCGCCAGGGCCAGTGCGGTCTTCTTGCGCATGCCCATGGAGCAGCGGTCCGCGAAGGTCTCGCGGCCGTGTTCCAGGTCCAGGGCGCGCAGGAGCTGCCCGGTGCGGAGCCGCGTCTCCTCCTTGCCCAGGCCGAACATCCGCCCGGCCATGAGGAGGTGCTCCTCCACGGTGAGGTTGCCGAACAGGCCCAGGCGCTCCGGAAGCACGCCCAGGGTGCGGCGCAACGCCGCGCCCCCGCGCCGGGCGTCCATGCCGTTGATGCGCGCCTCCCCCTCGGAGGGGGCCAGCGTTCCCGCCAGGAGCTTGAGCAGCGTGGACTTCCCGGCGCCGTTGGGTCCCATGCAGGCGGTGAGGCTGCCCGGAGCCAGGGCGAAGGTGAGCCCGTCCACCACCGTACGTCTCCCGAAGCGGCGCGAGAGGCCGGCGCAGGCGAGGGCCGGAACCACTACTTGTCCTCGAAGGGGAACCGCAGCACGGCCACGAGGCTCATGACCAGGGCGCACCCGAACAGCAGCCCCGCGGGCACCAGCGCCGAGCTCAGGCCCAGCCCCCGCCAGGTCATGCCGTCCATGGCGTCCAGGGCCCACCGGGTGGGGATGACGAGGGTGGCCTGCTGCAGCCACCGGGGGAAGATGAAGGACGGCACCCAGGCGCCGCCCAGCATCACCATGAAGAGGGTGACCATGACGCTCAGGCCGCGGGTGGCCTCGGGGTTGCGCCCCAGGGACGCGATGACCAGGCCGTAGGCCCCGGTGAAGAGGGCGAAGGCCGCCGACACCAGCGCCAGGCCGAACATGCTGCCCTGGATCCGCACACCGAAAATCCCCACCGCCGCCGCGAAGATCCCCACGAGCAGGAGGAACGCCGACGCCGCCGCGCCCAGGATCCGCGCCAGCAGGAACGTGCGCCGGCCCACGGGCGCCGTGCGCAGGCGCTGCCAGAGGCTGGTGCGGCGCATCACGAGCAGGCCCACGCCCGCGTCGATGCCCAAGAACAGGATGAACTGCACGCCCATGCCCGCCATGCTGTGGGCGTAGCCGTTGTACTTCGCGCCGATGCGGGCCGTGACCTCCACTTCCTTGAGGTCGTAGGGGACGCTCATGCCCTGCCCTTCGCGGCCCTTCATGGCCCCGCTGGTGTTCAGGCCGCTGAGGTCGTCGTAGAGGCCGTGGAGGTGCTTGCGCAGGGAGGGGTCCAGGGACGGGTTCCGGTCGATGTCGGCGGCGCTGTCCTTGAGCATCTTCAGGCCGGAGGGGCCGGTGAAGACTTCGCCCGACACCGCCTCCATGCTGTGCTGGGCCAGGAGGCCGCGCACAAGGCTGGCCTCCGTGGTGCGGGAGGGGTCCACCAGCAGGGTGAGGACGGGCCTCACCCCCTGCTGGAAGAGGTTGCGCGGCGCGGCGTCGCCGAAGCCGGCGGGCACGATGAGGGCCGCGGAAGCCTTGCCCCTGCGCACCGCCTCCATGGCCTTGGCCGCCTCCACGGGCCGGACCTCCAGGGCCTTGTCCTTGCCCATGCCCTCCAGGAGCCTGCGGCTCAGCGCGCTCTGGTCCTCGTCCACCACCATGACGGTGATGCGGGAGCCGTTGTCGCCGTGGTCGCTGAAGAAGTACCCCATGAAGGCGCCCAGGAGGATCGGGCACAGCAAATTGACGATAAGGGCCCGGCGGTTGCCGAGGAAGGCCTTGATGTCGTGGAGGACAAGTGCTCGCAGGGCGTTCATGCGTCCCTCAGGCTGCGGCCGGTGAGGGCCAGGAAGACGGATTCCAGGTTCGCGCGCTCGAATTCCAGGTGGGACCACCCCAGTCCCCGTTCCGCGAGCCAGCCCAGCAGGGCCCGGGTGTCGGGCACCGGATCCTTCAGGCCCACCCGAAGGCGGCCCCGCGCCAGATCGGCCGAGGCCACCCAGGGCAGCGCCCTCAGTTCCTCCAGGGGCGGGGCCGCCTGGGCAGCCTCCAGATCCACCGCCAGGATTCCGGATGCCGGCACGAGACGCAGGAGCCCCGCGAGCGTGTCCTGGGCGAGGATGCGGCCGTTGTCCATGATGATGATCCGGTCGCAGAGGCGCTCGGCCTCCTCCATGTAGTGGGTGGTGTAGATCAGGGCCTTGCCCTGGCCCCGCAGGGCCTCCAGGGTCTCGAAGATGGCGTTGCGGCTCTGGGGATCCACGCCCGCGGTGGGCTCGTCCAGGATCAGGAGCT
>DBME01000194.1:4687-4844 GCA_002298155.1 Holophagaceae bacterium UBA706
TCCTCGTAGAGCGCGATCTCCTGGGGGACCAGGCCCAGGGCCCGCTTGAGGGGATCGCGGTCCCCCTCCACGCGGCGTCCGTGGATCCGGACCTCCCCGGCGTCGGGCTTCACCAGCCCCGCGATCATGGAGACGGTGGTGGTCTTGCCGGCGCCGT
>DBME01000170.1 GCA_002298155.1 Holophagaceae bacterium UBA706
CAGTTCGCAAAGCGAACTGCCGGTGCGATCGTGCGAAAGTCCGGGAAACGTATAATTACGTGGCCAGGCTCCTAGTTCTGGGTGTGCTCGCTGAGGAACTTGCGGAAGCCGTCGATGGAGCCCTGGAAGATGCGCACGAACTCGGTGACGTTCTTGCGGGTCATGCCGCCGTTGGAGAGCAGGTCGGCTTCGAGGCAGGGATCGGAGTCCTTGTCCAGGTAGCCGCGGGACAGGCGCTTGGTGCGGTTCCAGGTGTTGATGTCTTCAAAGGAGATGCGCACGTCCTTGAGGCTGTAGAAGAGCTGGAGGTCGCCGTCTTCCTGGTTGAAGAGGCCGATGGTCTGGCCGTTGACGCGGATCTTGATGACGCCGGGCTTGAGCTGTTCGACGGAGGAGTAGCCGTCATCCTTGAGGATCTGGATGAGCTGGCTGTCCGTGAAGCGGCTTTCCGCACGGGCGACGCCCATGGCAAAGAGGGCAAGGCCCATGAACACGAGGGACTTGAAGAACTTTCTCATGGTTGGCTCCAGAGGTAGTTTGAAAGGACGGCGGGATGGGAGTAGCCCGCTCGTCGGTTAGGTTATGAAGCTTACAAGCCCCATGAAGAAGAGTTGTGGGGATTTCCAAGACCATCCTAGCCTAAACTTTCGAGATGGGAAGAGCGTGAGGTGGCGGTAACTTTGCCCGAAAAATGGAAGAATTTGTTTGACTTGCGGTCCCTTTCCAAGTCGGAGCAGTCCGTGCTTCTGGGCCTGGCCGCCCTGGGATTGCCTGCCACCAACAGCCATCTGGCCCAGACCCTGGTCCGGGCCGGCGGGTTCCCGGAAGCGCCCGCCTGGGCGGAAAACCCCCGGAAAGTTCAGGAAATCCTCATCCGTCTCCGGGAATCGGGCCTGGTGAACGAGCGGCGGGGGTTCTGGCACTGTGCGGAGAGCTGCCTGGAATCCGCGGCGCGACTGGCCCAGGCCGGCGGCCACCTGCGGCGGGTCTTCCAGGCCGGCCTCCTGCCCGGAGGCGCCGGCGGCATGGTGCCCGACGGGGCCATGCGCAGCCGGGCCGAACTGCGCCTGGAGTTCGTGGAGGGGCGCACCGAACGGTGGATGCCCCTGCGCGAACGGTCAGCGGACCAGTTCGGCGCGGCGGTGGGCAACCGGGACCCCCTGGCCCTCATCTGCGGCGGCCCCTTCGAACCGGCCTGGTTCGACGCCCTGGACCGCACCTCCCAGGCGTACGGGTGCAACGCGCTCCTCCTGGACCATCTCCTCCACGAACGCGCGGAACCCGCCTTCCTGGCCTGGATGGAGGAACGCGCCGCCAAGCCCGGCCCCGCCGCGGCCGCCATGCCGATCATCCTCTATGTCATCCTCCAGGGCCGCCCCCGCGAGGCCCGGGCCTGGATGGAGGCCCAGACGGCCGCGGTGCGCGAGCACTACGCCTGGACCAACCTGGAGGCCCTCACGGCCCTGACCGAAGGGAAGCCGGCCCTGGCGGCCGAACGCTACGCCGCCTCCCTCACGACCCAGCGCCGTCTCACCCGCAAGAAGAACGTGCTGCTGCCGGCCATCCATGAACCCTTCCATATCCTTGCCCTCCTGGGCGCCCGGGACCCCGGTTCCCTGCGCAAGGCCGAGGAGCGCCTGGCCCTCCTGGACCGGGGTGAGCTGGGAAGCCCCCTCCGGGGCATTCCGGACATCCTGGCGCGGCTGTCCCGGCTCCTGTCCGGGGCCCGCATGGGGGAGGACCTCACCCGCCGCCTGCCCCGGGACCTGCCGGCCCTGGGCCTGGCCCTGGCCTGCGTGGCCTCGCACCTGGGCGGAGAGGCCACGCCGCCGGATCTCCTCGAAAGGGCCCTGAAGGCCTGCGCCCCCCTGCCCCTGGGATGGCTCACCGCCGAGCTCACCGAGCTGGATCACCGCCTGCGGGACCGCGCGCCACGGCCCAGTCCCCTCCTGGATCTGGTGCCCCGGGAGGCGGCCTGGGAACGGGCCCTGGACAGCCTGGCCCGCCTGGGCGCGCCCGAGACCGGGGAGCGGCGCACCGCGCGCCTGGCCTGGTTCGTCAAACCCCACCCCTGGGACCCCGGCACCTTCGAGGTGCAGGCCCGGGAGCAGAAGCTGGACCCCAAGGGCGAATGGGGCCGGGGCCGGGCCGTGAGCCTGCGCAAGCTGCGGGAGAACAACAGGGCCTACGACTACCTCACCGCCCAGGACCAGAAGGCCATCGGTTCGATCAAGGTGGACCGGGCCTGGGGCAGCGACTTCCATTACGAGGTGGACGGCGCCGAGGCCGTGGCGGCCCTGGTGGGGCATCCCTGCGTCTTCTGGGAGGGTCCCCAGGGCTTCCGTCCCACGGACCTGGTGGAAGGCAAACCCGAATTGCGCGTGCGCCGCAAGGGCGACGTCCTGGAGCTGCGCCTGGAACCCGAACCCGGCCACGGCGGCGTTCTTGCGGTGGAGGAAGGGCCCCGGCGGCACCGGATCTTCGTCTTCCAGGAACAGCACCAGCGGCTGCGGGAGCTTCTGGGCGACCGTCTCGTGGTGCCGGCCTCGGCCCAGGACCGGGTGCTGCGCTCCCTGGCGGCGGTAGCCCCCCTGGTGGACATCCACTCCGACGTGGGCATGGACGCGGAGGCCTCCGCCCTGGCCGGGCTGGAGCGCATGGCGGGGCTCACGGGCCCCACCCTCGTCCTGGTTCCGTCCGGACCGGGCCTGCGGATCCAGCTGCGGGTGCACCCCGTGCCCGACGGTCCCGGCCTGTGCCCGGGTCTGGGCGGCAGCAGCCTCGTGGTGGAGCAGTCCGGCCGGCGCCTGCTGGTGCACCGGGACCTGGAAGGCGAGGTCCTGGCCGCCGCGGAAGTCCTGCCCGCCCTGCCCACCCTAGGCGCCAGTGACGATTGGGAGTGGAGCCTGGCCGACCCCGAGGCCTGCCTGGAGCTGCTCATGGAGGCCGATGCCCTCAGGGATCGGATCCCTGTCGTGTGGCCCGAAGGCCGGCGGATGGCCACGCCCCGCTCCGCGGGCCTGGAATCCATGCGCCTCAAGGCCGGCGCGGGCAGCGGCTGGCTGGACCTGGACGGAGAGGTCCGTCTGGACGGGGAGAAGGTGCTGGACCTCAAGACCCTCCTGGCCAAGGTCGGGTCCGGCTCCAGCCGTTTCGTGCCCCTGGCCGACGGAAGCATCCTGGCCCTCTCCCGCGCCTTCCGGCGCCGCCTCCTGGACCTCAACGCCCTGGGCGAAGCCCACGGCAAGGGCCTGCGCCTCCATTTCTCCGCCGCCCTGGCCCTGGGGGACCTGGGCGAGGGCCTGGGAAGCTTCCAGGGCGACAGCGCCTGGAAGGACCTGGCGGCCCGGGTCCGCGCGGCCATGGCCCTGGAGCCCACCCTGCCCGGATCCCTGGAGGCCGAACTCCGCGGCTACCAGGAGGACGGCTACCGCTGGATGATCCGGCTGGCGGAGGCGGGCATGGGGGCCTGCCTCGCCGACGACATGGGCCTGGGGAAGACCCTCCAGGCCCTGGCCGTGCTGCTGGCCCGGGGCGGCGACGGCCCGGCCCTGGTGGTGGCGCCCACCAGCGTCTGCGGCAACTGGCTCCAGGAGGCGGCGCGTTTCGCGCCCTCCCTGCGCCCGGTCTACCTGGCCTCTGGCGACCGGGAGAAGATCCTGGCCGAAGCGGGCCCCATGGACGTCGTCATCGCCAGCTACGGCCTCCTGCACCAGGAATCCAAGGCCCTCGTCAAGGTCCGATGGTCCACCGTGGTCCTGGACGAGGCCCAGGCCATCAAGAACGCCTTCACCAAGCGCAGCCGCGCCGCCATGGCCCTGGAGGCCGGCTTCCGGCTGGTGCTCAGCGGCACGCCCGTGGAGAACCACCTGGGCGAGCTCTGGAACCTCATGCGCTTCCTCAATCCCGGCCTCCTGGGTTCCCTGGAGCAATTCCAGCGGCGCTTCCAGGTGCCCATCGAACGCGACGGGGACCCCGACGCCCTGCGCCGCCTCAAGCGCCTGGTGGCGCCCTTCCTCCTGCGGCGCACCAAGGCCCAGGTCCTCGAGGAGCTCCCCCCCCGCACCGAGATCACCCTGGACGTGGAGCCCAGCGAGGACGAAGCCGCCTTCCTGGAGGCCCTGCGCCAGCGCAGCCTGGAGGAGCTCCAGGCCGCCAAGGGCGACCGCCAGGCCATCCAGGTGCTGGCGGCCATCATGCGCCTGCGCAGGGCCTGCTGCCATCCGGACCTGGTCCAGCCGGGCACGGGCATCGCCTCGTCCAAGGCCGAGGCGTTCCTGGACCTGCTCGCCCACATGCGGGAGAACCGGCACCGGGCGCTGGTCTTCAGCCAGTTCGTGGACCACCTCGCGATCCTCCGCGGCCTCCTCGACGAGCGCCGGGTCCCCTACCTCTACCTGGACGGCTCCACCCCCATGAAGGCCCGCGCCGAGGCCGTGGCGGCCTTCCAGCGGGGGGAGGGGGAGGTCTTCCTCATCAGCCTCAAGGCCGGCGGTTTGGGCCTGAACCTCACCGCGGCCGAGTATGTCTTTCTGCTCGACCCCTGGTGGAACCCCGCNNCCACCGCATCGGCCAGACCCGCCCCGTCACCATCTACCGTCTGGTGCTGCGGGGCAGCATCGAGCAGCGCATCGTGGACCTCCACGCCCGCAAGCGCTCCCTGGCCGACGACCTCCTGGAAGGCAGCGAGGCCCCCGGGCGCCTGGACACCCAGGCCCTCCTGGGGCTCCTCTCCGGTTGACGGGGAGGAAAACCCGCAAATACTGGACGCATCCCCAATGTCCGGAGGTCATCCATGCGATCCGTCCTCTATATCGCCGCGGCCCTGTGCGCCGCCCCCCTGGCCTACGGCCAGGCCACGCCCGAGGCCTTCCTGG
>DBME01000415.1 GCA_002298155.1 Holophagaceae bacterium UBA706
GCCCCGCGCTGCTGGCAGCGGGGCCTCCCTTTGCGTGGACAGGATCCTAGATCGCTTCCTGGTCCTGGTAGTGGCGCAGGATCTCCTCGGGCGTGGCCGTGGCCGTCCCGATCTTGCCCACCACCACTCCGGCCGCGGCGTTGGCGAGCATCGCGGCCTCCTTCCAGTCGGCGCCCGAGGCGATGGACGCCGCGAAGACGGCGATGACCGTGTCGCCCGCGCCGCTCACGTCGAACACTTCCCGGGCCTCGGTGGGGATGAGCCAGGGCTCCCGGTGCAGGGCCTCGGGGGTGAAAAGGGCCATGCCCTTCTCGCTGCGGGTGACCAGCAGCCCCTGGAGCTCCAGCTCCTCCACCATGGCCAGGCCGGCGGCGGCCACGTCGGCGTCCGTCTTCGAGGGCAGGCGGCTGAGTTCGCTCAGTTCCTTGGTGTTGGGGGTCATGAGCGTGGCGCCGCGGTAGAGGGGCGCGTGCGAAGGCTTGGGGTCGACGATCCATGGAATGCCCCGGGCCGCGCAGAGGTCCCGCACGCGGTCCATGACCGGCGCGCTGACGGAACCCTTGGCGTAGTCGGAGATGATCAGGGCGCCCACGCCCTCCAGGCCGGCCTCGAGGCTGCGGATCAGCCCCTCCACGGCCTCGGGGCCGAAGGGGTCGGTCTCCTCGCGGTCGATGCGCAGCATCTGCTGCTGCTGGCCGATGACGCGGGTCTTGATGATGGTGGGCCTGCCGCCATCCTGCACGAGGCGGCCTCCATCGATGCCCAGGTCGCCCAGGAGTCCCTTCAGGCGCAGCCCGGCGGCGTCCTCCTGGTAGGTGCCCACCAGGACGGGGNNATGAGGTTGGCAGCCACGTTGGCCGCGCCGCCCAGCACCGCCCGCTCCCGGCTCACGCGCACGATGGGCACGGGGGCCTCGGGCGAGATGCGGCTCACCTCCCCGAAGAGGTACTCGTCCAGCATCACGTCGCCCAGCACGGCCACCCTGCGCCCCCGGATCCTCCCCAGGAGGTTGCCGGCATGTTCGCGGTCGAGCCTCATCGTTCCCCCTTCGTGGCCTTGTCCTGGAGCATGACGGGGATGCCGTCCTCCACGGGATAGAGTCGTCCACACTTCAGGCAGAGGAGGCCGCCGGGCCTCTCTTCCAGCGGACCGTGGCAGGCCTCGGCCCCTTCGTGGGCCGGGCAGCAGAGTATTTCCATCAGGCGCGGATCAAGCATCGGTTCTCGCTAGCAGAGGGTGTACTTGGGGCCGCCGCCCCCTTCGGGAGGCGTCCAGACCACGTTCCCCTCGGGGCACTTGATATCGCAGGTCTTGCAATGCACGCAGTTGGAGAAGGCGATCTCCACCCGGCTCACCCGGCCCTGGTCGTCGGGGTGCATCTCGTACACCTGGGCGGGGCAGAAGACGGTGCAGGGGCTGCCCTTGGTGTCCCAGCAGGTGACGCAGACCTGGTCGCCCTTAACGATCTTGAGGTGGCTGGGCTGGTGCTCGTCGTGCAGGGTGCCGGAGGCGTAGACGTCGTCGAGCTTCGAGGTGGTCAGCTTGCCGTCGAACTTGACGCCCAGGTCCAGCTGGTCCCGCTTGAGGCCGGCCTTGCCGTAGAAGGCCTCCACGGTGGCGGTGTTCCGGGCGTCCTCCTCCGAGCGCAGGGGCTCGCCGGGGGTCCAGCCGCCGGTGATCTCGGCCAGGCCCAGGCGGAACAGCGTCGAGGGCGCGAGGCCGTGGGCCAGGATCCGGTGGGTGTTGCGGCTGCGGTAGAGCTCGGCGCCGGCCCAGGAGCCCAGGAAGGCGCGGCTGTACCGGACCAGGGACTCCTCCCCGAAGGCCCCTTCCGCCAGGGCGTCGGCCACGGTCTCGGCGGCGCACATGCCACCCTTCATGGCCAGGTGGATGCCCTTGAGGCGCCCGGCATTGACCATCTGGGCCGCGTCGCCCACCAGCATCCCGCCGGCGAAGGCCAGGCGGGGCATGGAGTACCAGCCGCCGATGGCCAGGGCCTTGCCGCCGTACTGCACCAGCTTGCCGCCCTCCAGGAGAGTCCGGATGCGGGGGTGGGTCTTGAACTTCTGGAGCATGAGGTGGGCGTCGGCGAAGGGGTCCTGGGTGTCCAGGGACACCACGTAGCCAACGGCCAGGCGGTCGCCACCCATCTTGTACACGAAGGAACCGCCCGATTCCCCGTCGGCCTGGGGCCAGCCGGTACTGTGGAGCACGAACCCATCGGGCACGCGTCCCTCGGGGATCTCCCAGATCTCTTTGGCGCCGGTCTCGTACACCTGGGGGTTGGGCGAGGAGGCCTGGAGGCCCAGCACCTCGTCCAGCTCGCGCATGAGGTGGCCCCGGGGGCCCTCCCCGAAGATCGTGACTTTGGCCTTGAGGTTGTTGCCGGGCTCGAAGGTGTTCCGGGGGGTGCCGTCCGCGTTCACGCCCTTGTCAGCGGTCTGGACGCCCACCACCTTGCCGTCCTCCCAGAGGACCTTGGAGCCGGCGAAGCCCGGCAGAAGCATCACGTCCACGCCGGGGATCTCGCGCTTCTCGATCTCGGCGGCCATCCACCGGACCATGCGGGAGAGGGACACGATGGGGAAGCCGTGGTTCTGCAGGAAGGGGGGCGGGAAGGGGGTCCGGAAGCCGCCCCGCTGGGTGAAGTACCACACCTCCTCCCGGGAGACCGTCCCTTCGACCGGGAAGCCCCGCTCCCGGTAGTCCGGGCAGAGCTCCTCCAGGGCGGCCGGGTCCAGCACGGCGCCGGAAAAAGCGTGATCGCCGATCTCGTCCCCTTTTTCGATGAGGCCGATGGTGAGTCCGGTCAGTTTCCGGGCCTCCACCAGATCCAGGAGGCGCCAGAGCCCCGCCAGGTTGCCGGGACCCCCGCCAACGAAGAGAACGTCAAATTCCAGCTCCTCCCTTTCTACGTCGGGCCGGGCGGACTGGGTCGAGAAATCAGGCATGCGCACTCCGAATTGATCAACTCCAGTTTACCCCGGCCGGTGTCAGAATCGGGTAATGGAAGCTTCCCGCCCCGCCCCGA
Organism: Holophagaceae bacterium UBA706; assembly: GCA_002298155.1. Lineage (GTDB taxonomy): Bacteria > Acidobacteriota > Holophagae > Holophagales > Holophagaceae > Mesoterricola. The sequence goes on from DBME01000415.1 coordinate 3,032, forward strand.
CCGCCGCCCTCACCTTCGAGGCGGCCGTGGAGCGCCCGCTCTCCGTGGCTTACCGCACGGCCGAGGGACGCTGGGAGGGCCACGATTTCCGCGTGGAGGTCATCGCCACCCGGCAGGGCCTGGACGGCTTCGACGTCGTGGTGGATTTCCGGGACCTGGAAGCCGCCCTGGACGCCCTCCTGGAACCCCTCCGGGGCCGCCTGCTGGAGGACATGGACCTCCGCGATCCCCAAGAACTGGCCCGGATGCTCGCCGAGAAACTGGCCCAGAAGGTGCCGCCTCCCGCCCGACTGGCGGAGATCGCCCTCACCGACGGCCAGGGACGGCGGCTGGCCTACCGCCCGTGATCCCGCCGAGGCTCCTGGCCGCGGCCCTGGCCCTGGGCCTGTCGCCCCTGGCCTTCGTGCACTCGGTGCGCATCAGCGGCCGGAGCATGGAACCGCTCCTGCGGGACGGCAGCGTCCGCCTCGCCCTGCGGGCCTGGTGCGCGGGCCGCCCCCGGCCGGGGCAGATCTGGCTGGCCGCCACCCCCTCCGGCACCGTGGTGAAACGCCTGGCCGCCGGACCTGGCCGGCAGGTGGAGATCCGGGACGGCGAGGTGTGGATCGACGGCGCCTTCCAGGCCGAACCTTACGTGGCGCGCACGGAGCGGGCCTCCGGCGGCCCGTGGGCCACCGGTTCCGGGTGGTTCCTGCTGGGCGACAACCGGGAGGAGAGCCAGGACAGCCGCACCTGGGGCCCCGTGGACGGGGCGGCCCTGGAGGCGCGTCTGTTCGAATAGTGCCGCATCCGGGAGGTCCCGTTTCAGGCCATGAGGGCCACGGCCCGCTGCAGCTCCTCCGGGGTGAAGGCCATGTAGCCCAGCCGGGTGGCCGCCAGGGGCGCGCCCGCCAGATCGAACCAGGCCCCCGGGCGGAGCTTGATTCCCTTGAGCCCGCAGGACTTCACCCACGAATCGAAGCGGCCCGCGTCGGCCATCTTCCCGGCGCCGCGCACCCACAGCGCCATGCCCTCCTGGGCGGGATCCACGTCCAGCAGCCCCGGCAGCGAGAAGCGCAGCGCGTCCAGGAGCGCCGCCTTCCGGTCCTGGCGGGCCTTGCGCACCCGCCGCAGGTGCCGGGCGATCTCCCCGTCCAGGAAGAGCTCGGACACCGCCCATTCCAGGATGGGGTCGCCCTGCCAGTCCAGGCGCTGGCGGGCCTTGGCGAGGCTGTCCGCCAGGAGCCTGGGCACCACGATGAAGCCCAGGCGCACCCCGGGGGCGATGAGGCGCGACAGGCTGCCGCAGTAGAGCACCTGCCCCGTGGTGTCCTCGGCGGCCAGGGGCCGCGGGGGCGCCTCCAGGTGGTCGTACTCGGGGTCGAGCTCGAGGATGGCGAAGCGGTGCTCCCGGGCCAGGGCCAGGAGCCGCGCCCGGCGCTCCGGGGCCAGGGCGGCGCCCGTGGGGAAGTGGCACTGGGGCGAGATCACCAGGAGGCTCAGCCGGGTATGGGCCAGGAGCTCCTCCAGGGCGTCGATGCGCATGCCGCCGGCATCCACGGGGATGCCGTGGAGGCGCGCCGCGGAAGCCTGGCGCAGGGTCTCCCACACCACCGGATTGCCCAGGGCTTCCACCGCCACGTCCCCGCTCTCGGGGCCGATGAGGGCCTGGGCCACCAGGTTCACGGCCATGGTGGTGCTGCGGATGAGGAGGAATTCGGCGGGATCCCGCACCAGGGCCCGCTGTTCGGCCAGGTGCGCCGCCAGGACCTTGCGCAGCCGGGACTGGCCCAGGAACTCGCCGGCCTGAAGCAGTTCGGGGCCCTTGAGGCGCAGGGCCCGGGGATAGGCCTTGGCCAGGGCCTCCATGGGCGCGAGCCGCGCGTCCGCGACGCCGTCGGAGAAGTCCAGGAGGAGGTTGGAGGTGCTGGTGATGGGCTTCAGGCGGCCCGGGACGTCGAAGCCGGGGCCCGCCGAGGCGGCGCCGCC
>DBME01000108.1 GCA_002298155.1 Holophagaceae bacterium UBA706
CCCCCACCGCCACCCCCCAGCCAAGCCGCGCGCCAGGACGAACTGGAAGGCCTCAAGCAGCGCATGCCCCGAAAGCCCCCTGGTGGTGTCAAGGACATCTAGACTGCGAACGTCATCCCTTCTGACGGACAAGTCGAAACATCAGTCCTGCTTTTCTCGCCGCCAGCACTACGCCCGGTAGTCGTTCCCCAATGCAGCGTTCACCGCCGCCAGCAGGGTCTCCGGCGTGATGGGCTTGGCCAGCACCTCGCGCACGCCGAACTTCTGGAGGTTCGCGATGAGCTCCGCGTCCCGGAAGGCGGTGAGCACGATCACGGGGATCTTGGGATCGGCCTTCTGCGCCATGCGCGCCACGGTCCCGCCGTTGCAGCCGGGCATCTGGTAGTCGGTGAGGATGATGTCGGGGGTGGACTCCGTGACCTTGGGGGCGATCTCCATCGCCGAAAGCGGCACCCAGTCCTCCACGGTGAAGCCGCCCTTCTCCAGGCAGCGCCGGAGGTAGGTCCGCATCATCGGGCTGTCATCGATCAGAAGGACTTTTCCCATGTTTCAAAGATACCTTCCCTGTTGAGGCTTAGGAAATTTATATTTTTTCCAAGGATTATCCAAGGCTGCCGCCCCACGGGGAACGTGAAACCCGCACCCGGGGCATCCCGTCATTTCCCCTCCTCCGGGGACGCTTCGGCCTTCACGGCTCCCGGAAGATGGGCGGCGGCATCAGGGCAGCCGCGAGGCTCCCTCCCGGGCCAGGGGCGGCTTCACGTCCGCGCCCGCGCCCTGGAGCCGCTCCTCCGCGCCCCGGCGCTGGGCCTCCACCTGGACCGGGTCCTCCATGAGCGTCGGCGTGATGAAGATCGCCAGTTCCGTGCGCTGGCGGTTCTTCTCCTCCTTGGAGAAGAGGGCGCCCAGGAGCGGGATCTTGCGCACCCAGGGCACGCCCCGGTTGTCGGCGTTCTCCCGGCTCTGGATCATCCCGGCCAGCACCAGGGTCTCGCCGCTGCGCACCCGCACCACGGTGTCCAGGTCCCGGCGCAGCACCACGGGGAGGGAGGCGGAGGCAAGGGAGGCGCCCAGGCCCGCGCCGGGCACCTGGAAGGCCTTCTCCCGGGCCACTTCGGAGATGCTGGGGTTCACCGCCAGGGTGATCATGCCGTCGTCCCCGATCTGGGGCTGGATGTCGAGGATGATGCCCACGGGGACGATGAGCGGCGTGACCTGGCCCGTGGCCACCGCGCCCCCCGCCGCCGTCCCGGGCGTGATCTGGCTGCTGGGAAGGCCATAGGCCTCCTCCCTCACCACCCGCAGGATCGCCTTCTGGTTGTTGAGGGTGGCAAGGCGCGGCGCGCTGAGCACCTTCACGCGGTTGTCGCGGGCCAGGGCCGTCAAGGTGGCCTGCACCCGGCGGTTCTGGGCCACGATCTGCAGCAGCCCCTGGCTGGCGTCCACGTCGGAGTTCAACGTGGCGCCGGTCACGAAGGAGGACGCGGCGGGGTTGCCCACGCCCGAGAGCAGCCCGCGCCAGTCCACGCCCATCTGGCTTTCGGCGCCCAGGGTGACCTCCACGATCCGGGCCTCCAGCAGCACCTGCCGCTGGGTGCGCCGGCGCAGTTCGCCGAGGTAGGCCGCCACCTTGGCCTGGGTGTCGGCGTCGGCCTTCACCGCCACGAGGCCCGCGTTGGGCTGGATGAGGAGGCTGCGGCCGCCGGCGGTGTAGCTCCGGGAATCGCCCCCCGCCGAACCCGCGCGCGGGGCGGCGGCGGAAGCGGGTGCCGGGGCGGGACCGGAGGGGGCCGCGGGACGGTCCACGCCCTTGCCGAAGATGATCAGCATGAGCCCGCCTTCCACATCGGCCCAGGGGTCGTTGGTGTGGCCCATCTCTAAACTCGAAGTGAAGGCGGAGGTGTTGGCCGCGGCGCCCCCGGCCCCCTGTCCCTGGAGGACCTGGCCCGAGGCGTTCACCTGGAACTGCTTGGTGCCCGAGCGCGCCAGGGCCAGCTGGTCCAGGTGGTAGAACCGCAGGTCCTCGGCCCGGGCGTGGATGTACAGGTTCCGGCCGTCCCGGGTGCAGGCCAGCCCCAGGCGCGGCAGGACGTCGTCCAGGATGCCCTGGAGCCCCATGGCCTTGAGGTTGAGGCCGTTGACGCGGGTCTCCAGCCCCGGCTCGAAGATCAGGTTCAGGTCCGTGTCGGCCGTGGCGGCCCGGAGCACGTCCTGGAGGTCGGCCTCGTTCACGGAGATGGACATGGTGCCCGGGGGATCCCCGGCCCGCAGCGGCAGCAGCGGGAGCATCAGGGTCGCGAAAAGGGAAAGGCGTTTCATCGATGGCCTCCGGCCCGGTGGCGTGGCGGATTCGACGGGCGCAGCGGCACCCGCCGCTCACCCGCGGAGCTGGTGACGACCACGCCGTCGCCCAGGATTCGTTTGAGCCGGTACCCGCCGCCCAGGGAGTCGCCCTCCCGGTAGCCCCGCCCCTTGACCCAGGCTTCCAGGCGCCGGCCGGATTCAAGGATGAAATCCACCACCGGCAGCGCCCCCGGAGGATCCGGGTTCACGTGGACGGGCGCGGGGGGAGGCTTGGGCGAGAACAGCGCCTTCCAGAGTTCCGGGTGGAGGGTGGGAGACGCGGCGGGTCCCCGCTGGCGCACGGCGATGGGCTGGCGCCCCGCCAGGAGCAGGGGGGCGTTGTCCGTTTCCGAGCCGGGCAGCGCCTCCAGGCCGTGCAGGTCACCGCCGCCATCCGGCTGGTCCACGGTGGCGGGTTCGGTCACCGGCGGTGGCGCGGGCGCGGGCGCTGGGGCGGAAGCCGGGGCCCCGTCGTCCCGCAGGTTCATCCAGAGCACGCCCGCGGCCAGGATGCCCAGGAAAGGCAGGAGCCAGCGCTTGTTTTGGGCGATGAACGACATGGCGCCTCCTAGGGTTCCAGGTAGAGGTTGCGCAGGAGCAGCACCTGCCTGCGGCGGGCCTCGGGGCCTTCCCCCGCGGCCTCCCAGCGCAGGCCCACGGGCTCCAGGAGGGGGTTGATGGCGGGCAGTACCGACAGCGCCTTGAAGAGGTCCTCCGTGCCCCCCCCGATCTCCACTTCCAGCACCCAGGCCGCCAGTTTGTGGTCCGGGCCCCCGGACCCGCGGCTCCGCCGGCCGCCACCGCCCTCCATGCCCGCCGGGATCGTGAAGCGCGCCGTGACGGGATTCCAATCGGCCCGCATGCCGGTGACCTTCACCCCCTTCGCCTTGAGGGCCGCGGTCACCGCGCCCACCACGTGGTCCACCTGGGCGAGGCGCTCACCCTCGTCGGCGAGAAGGGGGATGCGCGTGCGCCAGGGCGCGCCGGGCGCCTCCAGGAAGGCCCGTTCCTCGGTGCCCACGGGAATGAAGGACCGCACCTCGGGAGACTCCTCGTGGGCGGCGCGGATGCGGTGTCGGAGCTCCGCGGCGCGAAGGCTGTAGGGGCGGATGACCAGCCCGTACAGCGCCACCGGAAGGGCCGCCAGCAGGACCCCCATGATGCGGCGTTCCCAGGCGAGTCTCACGGCGTGCGTCCTCCGATCCGGAAGGTGGCCTCGGCCGGGGCCGGGCCGTCCTGCACCTTCACGCCTCCGAGGGGATCCAGCGCCAGCCCGGGGCTTCCCTTGAGGTGGTCGAGGTAGGCCACCAGGCACCCCACGGAAAAGCCCTTCACGGTGCGCGCGGTGCCGTCCACCTGGAACCGGTGGGAAAGGCCCTCGCCGGGCGCCTGGAGGACCTCCACGCGCTGGAGCTCCACGCCCCGGGGCACGCGGAAGAGGGCGAGCCCGGCCTGTTCCAGATGCTCCACGGCCATCTTCTGCCGATCCTCGGCCCGGCGCACCTGGAGGTAGGGGAACCGTTCCCGCGCCGCGGCCTGGCCCTCGAGCACCAGGGCCTTGCGCGCGGCCAGGGCGGCCTCGCTCTGGAGCGCCTCCCGCGTGAGCACCGCCTCGTGGTGGGCCAGGAAGGCCCGCGTGAC
>DBME01000114.1 GCA_002298155.1 Holophagaceae bacterium UBA706
CATGGGGTGGCACTTGACCCCCGCGTGGACCCGGTTGCACTTGGCGGGGTCCACGTCGAAGGCGGCCTTGATGCATAGGGTGGAGCGGCTGGATTCCAGGAACGAGATGAGCGCCCGGCCCAGGTGCCCCACCCCCACCACCGCCACCGCGTGGGTGCGGTTGAGGTTCAGGGCCTCGTCCAGGCAGGAGAGGAGGGTCTCGATCTCATAGCCGTGGCGGGGGACGCCCTTGGTGCCGATGGACATGAGGTCCCGGCGCACCTGGGAGTCGGTCGTGCGCATGGCCGAGGCGATCTCGTAGGAGAAGAGATGCGTCCGTCCCTCCGGTATCTGCTCGGTGAGGAGCGTGCGATACCGAGCGAGGCGTCCAATGATCTTTTCCGAAATGGGCTTCATTCAGCCGCCCGTGAAAAGGTGAACAACGTTGCAGATTGTTACGACTTATTCTAGACGCTTCTCAAAAGACCTGGAGGTCATCTTAGTGACAGGAGTCACAAAGGCGATATCTATATCGTCTTATGGTCCCGGGCGGCGTTGACGCGGCCCCCCCCTGCCCCGATGCTGGATTTGTCGGGCACCGGGATCCGTCCCCGTGCCGGTCGCACCTCCACCACCCCACCCGACCGCAAGGCACCCCCTGAGCGGAAGGACCGGCGGGCAATCCACCCTGCAGTCCCTCCTCCAGGCTTCCGGCCGGGTCCCCACGAAAGGACCGGCTCCATGAACAAGAAGCGCCTGGGCGTCGTGGGCATCGTCGTGGAGGATCTGGCGGCCGCGCCGGAGGTGAACGGCATCCTCCATGAATTCGCCGCCGTGGTCGTGGGGCGGATGGGAATCCCGTACAAGGAACGCGGGGTCTCGGTCCTCTCCCTCATCGTCGACGGCACCACGGACGAGCTGAGCGCCCTCACGGGCCGGCTCGGACGCGTTCCCGGCATCGCCGTCAAGACCGCCCTCACCCGGGAGGTCCCCCTGTCCTGCAAGGAGTCCTGATGACCGCCTACGATCCCGCCTCCCCCGACCCCAACGTCTTCATCAGCGACGAGGAGATCCTGGAGACCCTCGCCCAGGCCCGGACGCAGGCCCAGGATCCCGGGACGGTGCGCGCCATCCTGAACCGCGCGGCGACCTTCGGCGGCCTGGGGCACCGGGACGCGGCGGTCCTCCTGGAGGTCCAGGACCCCGTCATCCTCGAGGAGATCTTCACCCTCGCCAAGCACATCAAGGAGCACATCTACGGCCGGCGCATCGTGATGTTCGCCCCCCTCTACCTGTCGGACTTCTGCGTCAACCAGTGCAGCTACTGTGGTTATGCTCACGGCAACCCCATGCCCCGGCGCAAGCTGGACCAGACCGAGCTGGCCGAGGAGGTGCGGATCCTGGAGAGCCTGGGCCACAAGCGCCTGGCCCTGGAAGTGGGCGAGGACCCCGTCAACTGCCCCCTGGACTACGTGCTGGAGTGCATCCAGACCATCTACTCCCTGAAGTTCGAGAACGGCGCAATCCGCCGGGTGAACGTCAACATCGCGGCCACCACCGAGGACGACTACCGCCGCCTGAAGGACGCCGGCATCGGCACCTACATCCTCTTCCAGGAGACCTACCACAAGCCCACCTACACCACCGTCCACCGCGCCGGCCCCAAGCGGAACTACGAGTGGCACACCTCGGCCCACGACCGGGCCATGCGCGCGGGCATCGACGACGTGGGCGTGGGCGTGCTCTATGGGCTCTATGACTGGAAGTACGACACCGTGGGCATGCTCATGCACGGGGAGCACCTGGAGGCGGCCCTGGGCGTGGGTCCCCACACCCTGTCGGTGCCCCGCATCCGGGCCGCCTCGGGCGTCTCCTCCTGCCAGTTCCCCCACCTGGTCTCCGACGAGGACTTCAAGAAGGTGGTGGCCGTGCTGCGCCTGGCGGTGCCCTACGCCGGCATGATCCTCAGCACCCGCGAGCCCATGGGCTACCGCGAGCAGGTCATCGCCCTGGGCATCTCCCAGGTGAGCGCCGGCTCCTGCACGGGCGTGGGCGGCTACGCCAACACCCCCAAGCTCGGGTTCGAGGAGTCCGTACCCCAGTTCGAGCCCGCCGACCACCGCAGCCCCACCGAGGTGCTCAAGGACCTCCTGCGCGACGGCTACATCCCCAGCTACTGCACCGCCTGCNNTGCTACCGGGAGGGCCGCACCGGGGACCGCTTCATGAAGCTGGCCAAGAGCGGCCAGATCGCCAATGTCTGCCAGCCCAACGCCCTGCTCACCCTCATGGAGTACATCGAGGACTACGGGGACGGGGAACTTCGCTCCCTGGGCGAACACATCATCGAAGAGGAGCTCAAGTCCATCCCCAACCCCAAGGCCCGGGAAGCCGCCAAGGCTTATCTCCAGAGGATCCGGCAGGGTGAACGGGATCTGAGATTCTAGAGTATTCAGGTCGGATATTCCGATAGGCCAATCGAGATAATCATCACAAGTTCTTCACGAAGCGGCAGGCCGAGGTCTAAGCTTGGGGGGTCAAAAACCCCACAACCCATACCAACGCGAACCGATCTTCTGAGGGAGAACGCCCGTGGCCAAGATCCTCATCGTTGACGACGATCCGGACATCGTCGAAGCCAGCACGCTGTTCCTGGAAAGGGAGGGCTACGAGATCGCCTCCGCCTACAACCGGCGGGACGGCATGAAGCTCGTGGAATCCTTCGGCCCCGACTTGCTCATCCTGGACGTGATGATGGAGCAGCCCGACGACGGCTTCGCCATGGCCCAGGACCTGCGCCGCCAGGGCCGCAAGCTGCCCATCCTCATGCTCACGTCCGTGGCGTCCGCCTCCGGCCTGGCCTTCGGCCGGGACGATGAGATGGTGCCCGTGGACGAATTCCAGGCCAAGCCCGTGGAGCCCGCGGAACTGGTCCGGAAAGTCAAAGCACTGCTGAATTCCTAGGGAGGACGACGATGCTCATGACCGAACGCGATCGCCTCGCGGCGGAGATCCGGTCCCTCACCCAGCGCCTGGGGCAGGACCGCACGAACCTGATCCCCATCCTGCTCGAGGTCAAGCGCAAGTACCACACCATCGACAGCTACGCGATGCAGGTCATCGCCGACCTCCTGGACATCCATCCGGTCGAAGTCAACAGCGTCGTAAGTTTCTACGCCTTCCTGGGCGACAACCGCCAGGGCAAGTTCGTCATCCGCCTGTGCCGGACCATCTCCTGCGACATGGAGGGCAAGAGCCGGGTCATGCGCCAGCTGGAGAACGACCTGGGCATCCGCTTCGGCGAGACCACGCCGGACGGGAAGTTCACCCTGGAATGGGCGAACTGCATGGGGATGTGCGACCAGGGCCCCGCGCTCCTGGTGAACGACAGCATCTACACCCGGGTCACCCCCGAGAAGGTCCACGAAATCCTCGAATCGTGCCGGCGCGTGTTCGGCCAGCACGCCGCGGAAGCCAAGGAGGTGGTTTTCAAATGAGCGCCCTTCCCACCTACGCCGCCCAGGTCCCCGAAGCCGGCCTCAAGGCCGCTCTCGCCATGGACCGCCCCCAGATCATCAGCGAGATCAGCGCCTCCGGCCTCAAGGGCCGCGGCGGCGCCGG
>DBME01000001.1 GCA_002298155.1 Holophagaceae bacterium UBA706
CCCGGGCGGGGTCGGCGCCGGGGGCGTGGGCATCGCTCAGGCAGCGGTCGAGGTCCGCGTGGAGGGCGCCTTCCAGGTGGCCCGCGGCGAAGGCGGCGGCGCCGGCCCGGGCGTCGAGGAGGACGAAGGGCGCCGTGAGGTCGCCGGGAGCCACGAGGGCGGGAGTGGGCATGGTCGTCTCCAAGTGCTGATTTTATACATCGATGAAATAGGGATTCCGATGGGCGGGGTCCTGGAGGAATATAATAGCTGCCACACCCACCCCACCCATGCCTCGATCCCCCGGAGAGTTGGCAGATGTCCGTACCCGTCCTGCGAAAGCTCGCCGCACCCCCCGTCATGCTCGGGCTGTTCTTCGTGTGCTTCGCCGTGGCCGGTGCGAGCCTGCTGGTGGAACCCGATCCGCATCGTCCGCTCCTCGCCCTCTCCCTGGCCGCCATGGCCATCGTGGGGGTCCTGGGCATCCGCGTCACCGCCATGAAGGTCAAGGAGACCGAAGCCGCCCTGGCCGAGGGCGAGCGCTACATCGAGAAGATCGCCGAGCTCTCCCAGGACATCCACGTCATCGTCGACGCCCAGAGCGGCGCCTTCCTCTACATGAACCCCGCGGTGGAGGATCTCCTCGGCTACGGCACGGAACCCTTCCTCAAGGGCGGCCTGCGCCACTTCCATTCCCTCATCCACCCCGAGGACCTCCCCGTCCTGCGGCAGCAGCTGGAGAAGGCCATCCCCGCCCCGGAGCCCCCGGGGGAGGAGATCATCCAGGAGGAAGTCTTCCGCATCCGCAACCACCACGGCGCCTGGCGGTGGTTCCGTAGCCGCCGGACCGTGTTCGTCCGCTTCCCGGATGGCCGGCCCGCTGAATTCCTGGCGGTCATGCAGGACATCACCCAGCAACGCTCCTTCGAGTCCGCCCTGGTGGAGGCCCACAAGGTGGAAAGCCTGGGCGCCCTGGTGCGGGGCACCGTCCACGACCTGAACAATACCCTCATGGGCATCCAGGGCTACGCCGAGATCGCCCTGGAAGGGGAGCAGTCCCCCGCCCTCCTGCGCACCAACCTGGAAAGCGTCCAGGTGAGCATCCAACGGGCCACCGGGCTGTGCAAGCAGATCCTGGCCTACACGGGCCAGGGCCGCATCCAGATCTCGCCGCACCAGCTCAACGACGCCGTGCGGGAGAGCTTGTCCACCATCGAGACCCTCATCCCCGACGGCTCCCACCTGGTGCTGGACCTGCAGAACGACCTGCCCCTGGCGAGCGTCGACCTCACCCAGGCCCGCCACGCCCTGCTCAACCTCGTGTTCAACGCCTCCGAGGCGCTGGGCATCCGGGGCGGAGAGATCACCATCCGCACCTTCATGCGCGGGTTCTTCGGGACGGAACCGGAATCCGAGGGGCTTCGGGGCGACTTCGTCTGCCTCGAGGTCAAGGACACCGGGCCGGGCACCGACCCCAAGATCATGGCGAAGGTCTACGATCCGCTGTTCTCCACCCTCCACCCCGGCCACGGCCTGGGGCTGTCCACGGTGCAGGGCATCCTCCAGGAGCACCAGGGCGCCGTGCACGCCGTGGGCGAACCCGGCGTGGGCGACACGACGGTGCTCTACTTCAACCTGGCCGAGAAGAATCCCGAGATCGACGAGGGCGACGAGGGCACGCCCCTGGTGGGCACCTCCGGGGTGATCCTGCTGGTGGACGACGAGCCCACCATCCGCGCCATCCTCCGCCAGGGGTTCGAGACCTCGGGCTACAAGGTGATCGAGGCCGTGGACGGCGTGGACGGCTTCGCGTCCTTCGTGCGCCACCGCTCCTCCATCACGGCCGTGCTCCTGGACCTGACCATGCCCCGCATGGGCGGCGACGAGGTGTTCGAGGAGATCCACAAGCTGGCCCCCGAGATGCCCGTGGTGCTCATGAGCGGCTACTCCATGGAAGAGGCCACCGCCGCCCTGTCCGGGCGCGGCCTGGCCGGCTTCCTCTCCAAGCCCTGCAGCATCAAGGAGGCCCTGGCCGCCGTCGGCCGCGCGGTCGCGGCCACCCAGCCCTCCGAAAGCTGACATGGACACCTATGGCCTGACGCGGTGGCTCACACGCGTGTGCGCGGACCACTGGTACCTGCGGCGGTTCCTGGATCCCCTCTACCGCCACGCCGAGCGCAAGGGCTACAAGGACCTGGTGCGCGAGAACGCCCACCGCATCCTGGAGCGGGCCCACGTCGAGCACCTCACGGGCGGCGAGGAGGCCCGGGAGACCGCCTCCCACGCCATGGACCGCTTCGAGAACCTGGCCTGCCAAGGTGATCCCGACGCGGCCTTCCACATCGCCGAGGCCCACCGCACGGGCTTCGGGCGTCCCCGGAACCACTGGAAGGCCATCGAACACTACGAGCGCGCCGTCAGCCTGGGCCACCCCGGGGCCCACCTGCGCCTCCAGCAGGTCAAGGCGGGAGAGGAGATCCAGGACGACCGGCACGAGGCCTTCGGCCGCAAGGCCCTCCTCAAGGCCACCTACACCCGCAAGGGCGGCGAAGCGCGCATCGGCGCCCTCAAGGAGGGCCTGGGCGAGATCCGCCACGAAGGCGTGGGACGCCGGGGCGTGTGGCTCATCCTCACCGCGGCGGGGCTGGTGCTGGGCTACCTGGCCCTGGACATCTACTTCTTCGGCATGGGGGCCTGGCGGCCGGATCCGGGCCGGGTGGTGTGGGGGATCTTCGGGAAGGTGCATCCGCCCCGGGAGGACGGCGTGGGCGCGGTGATGCCGGGCTGGCTGCGGCCCGACGCGCGGAGCGTGGCCTTCGAGGTCTCCGACGTGATCCACCAGCGCTCCGGGAAGTTCTCCCTGGGCGACTATGAGGGCAAGGTGGTCTACATCTACGTGGTGGACGGCAAGCATCCCATGGTCCACGAGGCCGTGCCCTACCTGCGGGGGCTTTCCGACCGCCAGGACCCCCAGTTCGCCTTCGTGCTGCTGTACCTGCCCTTCCTGGAATCCCGCGCCGGTGTGCAGACCGCGGTGCAGTGGGCCGTGGAGATCCCCCCCGCCATCGTGGACAGCCCCAAGGCGGCGCGGCCCCTGGGAACCATGCGCACCTTCCCCATGAACTTCGTCCTGGACCGGCGCGGCCGGATCCGGCAGCGGTGGGCGGGCTACAGCGAGGCCCTCGCCGAGGCGGCCATCAACGGGGCCCTGGCCGAAAAATGAAAGCCGCGCTAGCGTTCTACCATGACCTACCTTGACGATTCCGCAGGCTGCGCCGGGGCCCTCGCACGCCTTGGCGCCATCGGCTTCCACGAGGCCGGGGTGCGGGAGCGGCTGGGGCTGGAGGATCTCGACGCCCTCCAGATGAAGGCCCTGCCCATCTACCGGCGGGAACGCCTGGCCGCGCGGGAGCCGCTGGACCTGGCCATCGAACTCTTCGTGCTGCAGGGCGCGCTGGGGGCGGAGGAGGCGGCGCGGCTCTTCGGCGCGGAGGACCGGGAGGCCCTGGCCCAGGCC
>DBME01000220.1 GCA_002298155.1 Holophagaceae bacterium UBA706
GTCTCGTACTCGAAGCCGGAGGTGAGGTACTCGCCGTTCCTGTCGTTGTATACCTGCGAACACTGGATCACGCAGCCCGGGTGGCAGCCATGCTTGGGCCTGCCGTTGCGGCTGACGATCGTCTCGTGCATGGTTTCGCCGCAGATGGCATCGTGGCCGTCGAACTGGCCGTAGGTGAAATTGCGGGTGGGCAGGCCTCCGGCGGTATTGAGGATGTTCACCAGGACGTTCGTGCCATAGGTGGGCAGGCCCTGGCCACTCACGGGGTGGTCCATGAGCGCCTTGGTGAAGACGCGGGAGGCCGCCTTGAACTTATCGGGGTCGGCGAGCTGGATGCCGGGGGCGCCCTGGTCCTGGACGGTGATGAACTTGATCCGCTTGGAGCCCATGACCGCGCCGAGCCCGCCCCGGCCGTGGCTGCGGATCTTTCCGGAGGGGTCCTTGACCGAGATGTTGGCGGCCGTGAGCTTCATCTCGCCGGCGGGGCCGATGGACAGGACGCCGGACTTGCCCAGGCGGGCCTGCAGGGTTTCCATGAGGGCGAAATTCCCGAACCCGATGAGCTCCCGTTCCTCCGTGATCTCCACGCCGTCCTTGGTGACCTGGAGGCCATACCAGGCGTCACCGGCGGGAATCCCCTCGAGGATCAGGGCCTTGATTCCGAGCCGCGCGAACATCTGGGCCGCCGTTCCGCCGACGTTGCTCTCCTTGATCCCGCCGGTGAGCGGGCTCTTGGCCCCGGCGGAAAGCCGGCCCGAATTGGAGGCCGAGGTGCCCGAAAGGAGGCCCGGCGCGAACACCAGCTTGTTGTCAGGTCCCAGGGCGTGGCAGCCGGGGGGAACTTCCGTTGCAACGATGGTCGACGTCAGTGCGCGGCCCCCGAGCCCCGCCCATTCCCTGGGGGTCTCCTCGATCCGGGTGCTCAGGTCCGCCAGGTTGACCCGAATGATCTTGTCCATGGTGTTCCCCCATCAAATCCGCGAAGCGGTCCCCAGGAATGGCAGGAGGTGTGCCATGCCCGAGGCTCCCGCCCGGCCCTGGGGGAACCCGGGGTGAAGATGGGTTGTGGCCATTGCCCGCCGGCAGGAAAAAGTACGGAAAAACCGGGTCGGCTAGGCAAGCCTGCCGGTATGACCATCGCGCAAATTCGTCACAAGTTGTCCCGATTCGTACCAAATTGTTCAAGCAGCGGGACAATCAGGTACGGCCAGGCGGTCCGGGCCCGGGAGTGCTCATGGGATACCGAAAGATCAATACGGCCGCGATCCTTTCCGCCTGGGAGCAGTTCATCAGCACCGGCGACCTCGAGCCCGGCGTGGTGGCCCCGGAGGTGGAGGCCTCCTGGCGGCGGTCCCAGGAAGCCGGGGTGGACCCCTTCGCGGGCCGGGCGACGGGCGTCCTCCGCCCCAGGGAATACGCCGAGCTGCGCGAGCGGAAACAGGCCCTCATCCAGGTCGCCAAGCCCTTCATGGACAACCTTTTCAACCTGGTGGCGGGGTCCACCTTCGTGGTGGTCCTGTTCGACGAGAACGGCACCCTCCTGGAGGCGGTGGGAGACCCCATCCGCATCGCCACCTGCCCGGACCTGAACCTCCGCGCCGGGGCCCTCTGGTCCGAGTCGGAAGTGGGCACCAATGGGGCCGGCACCTGCCTGGTCCTCGGGAAGCCCTTCCAGGTCTCGGGCCCCGAGCACTACTGCCTGAAGCACCATCAATGGACCTGCTCGGGCGCCCCCATCTTCGATCAGGACGGCAAAACCATCGGCCTGCTGGACCTGTCCGGACCGGTGAACGAGACCCACTCCCACACCCTGGGGTTGGTGATGGCGGCCGTGGCCGCCATCCAGAACGACCTCTCCCTGCGGCAGAAGAACCAGGAGCTGACCCTTCTGAACAATAGCCTCTCCCGGATCGTGGACACCGTCAGCGACGGCATCATCGTGCTGGAGGCCAGCGGGATGGTGAGCCAGGTCAACCCCGTCGCGGAGCGCCTGCTGGCCCTGGCCGGAACCGAGGCGCAAGGAAAACCGGTGAAGGAGCTGGTGCTGGGCCTGGATCCCCTGGAGGGGCTGCTGGGCCGCGGGCAGGAGTTCATGGACCGCGAGATGGATCTCCGCACCAGCGCGGGCACCGTGCACTGCCTTGCCAGCGGCAAGCCCATCCTGAGCAGCGACGGGGCGATCCGCGGCGCCGTGCTGTTCGTGAACCCCATCAACAAGCTCAAGCGCCTGGTGAACCGGTTTTCAGGTGCCCAGGCCACGTTCCGGTTCGAGGACATCCTGGGCGATGGTGAGCCGATGAAGCGGGCAAAGCAGCTCGGCCTGGCGGCATCGGAGAACGAAAGCAATGTCCTGCTGACCGGGGAGAGCGGCACCGGCAAGGAGTTGTTCGCCCAGTCCATCCATAATCAATCGGACCGCCGCAAAGGCCCCTTCGTCGCGGTGAACTGCGGCGCCATCCCCCGGGAGCTCATCGCCAGCGAACTCTTCGGCTACCAGGACGGCGCCTTCACCGGGGCGGCGCGGGGGGGACGCCCGGGCAAGTTCGAACTTGCCGGCGGCGGCACCCTCTTCCTGGACGAGATCGGCGACATGCCCCTGGAGCAGCAGGTGGCCCTCCTGCGGGTGCTGCAGGACCGCACCATCACCCGCATCGGAGGCGACCGTCCTCTCCACGTGGACGTGCGCATCATCTGCGCCACCCACCGCGATCTCAGGGAGGAGGCCCGGAAGGGGACTTTCCGCCAGGACCTGTACTACCGCCTCAACGTCTCGACCATCAAATTGCCGCCCCTGCGGGAGCACCCGGAGGACATCCCGATGCTCCTGGACGCCTTCATCCGGAAATCCCCTGCGCTCAGGACCAAAGCCATCCTCGGCATCGATCCGGAGGTTGTCGCGGCCCTACGGGCCTATGCCTGGCCGGGCAACATCCGGGAATTCCAGAACGTGGTCGAGCGCATGCTCCTGTCCGTGCAGGGCACCGCGGTGCTCCCGGAGCACCTGCCCGAGGAGCTGCACCGCGCCCCGGAGCCGCCGGCGGCGGAACTTCCCGCCGCGGGCCCCGCGCGCCTCCGGGACCTGCTGGCGGAAGAGGAGCGGGAGGAGATCCTCCGGTGCCTCCGCTCCGTGAAGGGGAACCTGACCAAGGCGTCCCAGGAGCTGGGCATCTCCCGCAATACCCTCTACCGCAGGATGGAGAGGTTCGGGATCTGACCGCAATTGACCCGCCACCTCGGGGTTCCGCAAGGCGGTGGCGGAATTAAGCCTGAGGCGGACGTGGTGAACTCCCCAGGACTTCACTCACGATGGCCTGCAAGGCCTCGGATGTGATGGGCTTGTGGATGATCCGGGTCACCTTGAATTTGGCCAGCTGGGCCGCGATCTCAGCGTCCACAAGGGCCGTCAGGACGATGACGGGAACGCCTGGAGCGGCCTTCATGGCCATCTTGGCTACCGTCATGCCATTCACGCCTGGCATCTGGTAATCGGTAAGGATGAGGTCGACCGGGTTCGAGGTCAGACGTTCCGGGATTTCCATGGCGGACAGGGGCAGCCAGTCTTCGACGTCATGGCCCGCGGCTTGTAGATAGTTCCGAAGGATCCGCCTCATCAACGCGCTGTCATCAATTACAAGGATCTTGGCCATGTAGTTGTCATATCCCTAAGTGTCGAGAATACGCTGATTCTGGAGCCCCGGGGAAACATGCTCTCGGGCAGGGCCGCCGCAAGATCCATTCACGGCTTCGGAAGGGATCCTTTTCCATCGACCCATCACCCAGTGCCCAAACGCACTGAAATAGTTAAGAAACTGATCAATCACAGAGTTTC